>JADNRU010000014.1 GCA_016276965.1 Nitrosopumilales archaeon
GCATCAGCAGAATAGAATTGTCTGTCTATCTCACCGCTGCCACTAGTCTTCTCTACCATTAGTTTCTTGTATCCTTTTGCAGGATCAACAATGGCAATTCCATACATGCCTGAAAGAACATGTTGGTCCATTCCAATCAAGTCGACACCAGAACAGTGGTATTTGAAGACACCAGCAGATTCAGCAATGTAGCAGAATGTCCTTGATTCTCCAGGGTTAACGGAGCCAAAGTTTGTTGAACTTATCTGTGATGCGTGCATATCATTACCGTGTGCAGTAACTTCATCATCTGGGATAGTAAGTGTCATTTTTACGACGTCACCCTGAGTAACTCTTAGGGTTGGGCCTGGAACCTGTTGGTTAAAGGTCATAGCTGAGTATGTTTTTCCACCTAGGATTTGTAGCTCAACACTTTCACCAGTTACGTTGAATTCAACAACATTTCGTCCAGATGCTTCAAGTACAGCGCAATCAGTCTCTGCAAATGCTTGTGGCATTACAAGTTTTAGTCCACCCATATCACGGATCTGTTGCATTACATCGACGTCCGTTTTAGAAACATCGAGTGTAGTTCCTGTGATTTGGGTTTGTGTGTATGTGCTTCCGAATAGCGTTGCACCCACTACTGCAACTGCAGCAAGGGTAAATATAATGTTAAAACGCTTATTCATTGGATCGCTAACGATCGCCTGCTAATATAACAATTACCATTTTTTTCGACTAGAAAATCAAAGTATACAATGTAAACAAAAATACAGAAAAAGGATGAATAATAGCTATTCTAAGTTGAATTTGAATTGAAATTTAGAACTGATAAAGATTCATTAGGAAATGTAAAAATCCCTGCAGATGCATATTATGGTCCATTCACAGGCAGAGCAATCAAACAATATCATGTAACTGGCCACAGTTCGCATCCAACTTTGGTTAAAGCATTTGTGATGATAAAGCGCTCAGCAGCAGTTGCTAACATCAAAGTAGGTGCTCTTGATAAAAAACGTGGTAAAGCCATAATTACTGCCTGCGATAGGATTTTGTCTGGCAAATTTAGAGACCAATTCGTAGTTGATGCAATAAACTCTGGGGCCGGAACTGCCTTTAACATGAATACCAATGAAGTTTTAGCAAATGTTGCACTTCAAATTCTAGGAAAAAAGAAAGGTCAGTATCAATATCTCCATCCAAATGACCATGTAAACATGTCACAATCAAGTAATGATACATTTCCTACTGGAATGCATGTCTCTATTTTGATGAATCTCAAAAAAACTATTCCAGCAATTGACGTTCTGATTAAATCATTAAATAAAAAGGCAAAAGAATTTTCTACATTTAAAAAAATTGGTAGGACTCATCTTATGGATGCACTTCCAGTAACACTTGGCGGTCAGTTTGCTGCATATGCAACATCAATTACCAAAGCCCGCAATGTATTATTTTCTAGTACCAAGGAGCTAGAATATGTAGCACTAGGTGGAACTGCAGTTGGTTCAGGAGCAAATGCCCCAAAAGGATACCGAAAAATTGCAATTTCAGAGCTTGCAAAAATTTCAAAGATTCCTTTAAAACCTGAAAAGGATATGCAACATTCTTTGCAAAGCAAGTTTCCTATTGCAAATGTTTCATCATCTCTTAGAAATTTGGCTATTGAAATTAACAAACTTGCAAATGACATTAGATTGATGGCTTCAGGTCCAGTTGCAGGTCTGGCTGAGATTGCAATTCCTGCAGTTCATGCTGGCTCTTCTATAATGCCTGGCAAGGTTAACCCGTCTCTAGCAGAATGCATGAACATGATCTGTTTTAATGTAATAGGAAATGATGCTGCTGTGTCTCATGCAGCTCAAGCAGGACAGTTTGAGCTCAATGTAATGTTGCCTGGAATGCTAAAATGTGTTTTAGAATCTACTGACATGTTAGGTAATTTTCTTCCAATCTTTTCGGCAAACCTGATTGATGGACTAAGTGCAAACAAGAAAAAATTACAACAAAATATTGAAAATAGTCCAGTGATTGTAACCTTGTTGGCCCCAAAAATTGGATATCAAAAATCTGCTGAATTATTCAAAGAGTCATTAAAGACTGGAAAAACCATTCGAGAATTAGTGATATCAAAGAAATTATTAACTAACAAACAAATCACGTCTCTTTTAGGATAGAATGTGAAATGGCAAAAATCTGGGTAGAAGCGTATGGATGTTCTGCAAGTTTTGCAGATTCTGAGATGATTTCAGGGTTGATCGTAAATGGAGGCCATACACTAGCAAAAAATTCCTCAGAATCAGACTTGAATCTGGTGGTTACCTGCTCTGTAAAGGATGCCACTGCAAACAAGATGATTTATCGAATAAAGAAGCTAAAAACAAAGCCACTAGTGGTTGCTGGATGCCTGCCAAAGGCAGAACAGGCCACTGTAGAAAAATTCTCTGAAAATGCCAGTCTACTTGGTCCAAATTCGTTGGGAAAAACTCTCCAAGTAATAGAATCAACTCTGGATGGAAAAAGGCTGGTAGCTCTTGAAGATACTGATTTATCCAAAGTTGGCCTGCCCAAAGTAAGACTAAACCCTACTGTAGGAATTGTTGAGATCGCAAGTGGTTGTATGAGTGAATGTACATTCTGTCAGACAAAATTATCCAAAGGTGAATTGAACAGCTTCAGAATTGGCGATATTGTAAGACAAGTAAATAAAGAGATTGAAGATGGTTGCAAAGAAGTTTGGCTTTCATCTACGGATAACGGATGCTATGGCTTGGAAATTGATACAGACCTGCCTACATTGATTAATTCTGTATCTGAGATTCCAAAGGATTTCAAAATCAGAATCGGTATGATGAATCCAATGTATATGCCTAGAATTTGTGATGGTCTTCTCAAATCCTTTGAAAATAACAAAGTCTTCAGATTCCTGCATGTTCCTGTACAAAGCGGTAGTGATAAGGTACTAAATGATATGAAGCGAGGACATACTGCTAAGACCTTTAGAAAAGCAGTGAAAAGATTTAGAAGCAAATTTCCTAATTTTACTATCTCAACTGATGTTATAGTTGGATTTCCATCAGAAACTGAAGCTGATTTTGATCAAACCATAGAATTGCTTGAAGAGACAAGACCAGATATAGTTAATCTCTCAAAGTATAGTCAAAGACCTGGAACCGAAGCAGCCACTTGGAAGCAGATAGATGTTTTAGAAGTGAAGCGTAGAAGTAAGCTTGTCTTTGAACTTTCAAGGAGGATCTCTCATGAGAATAACAAGAAATGGATTGGCTGGACTGGTGATGTAATATTTGATGAGAGGACAGATGATGCGATTAAAGGAAGAAACTTTGCATACAAGCCCATTTTTGTAAAAGATTATGTTGAGATTGGAGAAAGACATCAAGTTACAATAACTGATGTGACTGACCATAGTTTGCTTGGTGCGATCACAAGTTAAATTTTTTAGATCGACAATTTGATTTCAGCTACGTAAGAAGGTTTTTTATTGGAATTTACATAGGAACAAGATGAGTTTTCATCTAACTGAACCAATTCTTGTAATAGGGCTAGGCGGTGCAGGCTCAAAATTAGCCACAAAGGCAAGTGAATCCCTTCACGCCAACTGTCTTTTGATTAGCCATGATGAAAGCGACTTTGGAAAAGAGCGTTCTACGATTAAGATTTCTACCGATTCAATAGTTAATCCATCAATGCATCTAATCCGAGGTAGCACATTTCAAGTAGTTGATGATATAAGAGATCAGATTTCAGAATATTCAACAATTATCTTAATGGCAAATCTTGCTGGCAAGGCAGGAGCTGCAATTTCACCCATTGTATCTAACATTTGTAAAGAAGATAACAAAAATGTACTATCCTTTGTAATTATGCCATTTAGATTTGAAAAAGACAGAATATTCAATTCTGGAACTTCATTAAAACGACTTAGAGCAAGTTCTGATTGCATAATAGTTCTTGATAATGATGCTCTACTTGATAGCAATCCTGATTTGACTCCATCTGCATGTCATAAAATCTCAAATGCGGCAATAAATAATGTGATTAGTTCATTAAAATCATCATCTATCTCTGAAGATACGAACATTTTGTCTACTAGTAAGGATGTTGATGATATTGAATCATCTCTTAAAGATTCCATTAGAATGCTTTACGAAGATGCTCCACCAAGCAGCGTAAAGCGCTCTATTCTTTATGTACTTGGAGGAAATAATGTTCCTGTACGAGTATTAAATTCTGTTACAAATATTGCTAGTGGAGTTTTCAATGAAGACAATACAATTATTAGTTCTACAATTAGTTCAGCTCAAAAGTCAAAGGTAGTAATGCTGACTTCTGTTCAAGGTGAAACACACTTTGACAAATATGATCCCTTGAGTATAATTCCTGAAGACAAAACACTTGATTGGGATGAACCGGACTGTAGTATTAATTGCGAGCTTGACTTGCGCCAGTTAGAATAAAATTAGTTTTTACTTAGATTTTTTCTCTTTTTTTCCTTTAGATTTTGTTTCTTTAGGTTTTGATTTCTTTGTCTTTTGTTCTTTAGCTTTTGGTTTTTGTTCCTTTGCTTTTGGTTTTGCTTCTTTTGGTTTTTCTTTAGTTTTTGGTTCTTTTTCTTTAGGTTCTTTAGTTTTAGGAGTTTCTTTTGTTTTAGGTTTCTTTTCTTTTACTTCTTCGATTAGCTCTTTAGGTTCTTCTTTTGCTTCTGGTTCAGCTTTTACTTCTTCAGCAGGAGTTTTCTTTTCTTCTTTTGGTTTTACTTCTGTTTCAATTTCTTCTTCATATGGCGTAACTAAAACAAATCCTTCATCAGTTTTTGTCATTTTAACTCTAATTTTCCTTGGCGGATGTCGAATTCCTCTTTGCCAAATCTGATGACTCAAATCTTCATCAAGCTTTATTTGTTCTGTTTTCATGTGATGTCGTGCAAATTCCTTTACCATGTTAATTGCTCTTTTTGCTCTCTGGTTGTTAGGTGACAGCAAAACTTTTCCTAAATTAATGGTATAAACTCGTTCAAGTTCCTGAGACATTTAACCTACTTCCACGTCAGTTTGTCGCCAAGCTCTTCTTTTAGGATTTGTTCTTACCGATCTTTTTGTTTTTAGAATTACCCATGCAGGTACTGCTGAGGCTTGTTTTTGTTTTTTCATCAGTCGTATCTTTCTTGAGCTTGATTTTCGGGCTGCCATAAAAACTCAGGCACGCCAAGCTCTTTTTAAATGAATCTCAACTTTTCAAGCGATTAAGAATTTGTTTTAGAATCCTAGCTGAAGCTCCCCAGACAATTTTGTCTTTGTAAGTGAATGTATACATCTCTTGAATTAAGTTATGATTTGGGTCAGGATCATCAGCTAATGTTTGTAAAAATGGAACCATCGGTATATGCAGAATTGTTTCTACTTCACCATCAGCTGTTAGTTGTGGAATGTCATTCAGGATTGTAACAAAGGGAGTAATATTAAATCCAGAATTGAGTGTTCTTACATTATCTAGTTGACCAATGACTTTATCTCTTGAGAGATTCAAACCTATTTCCTCTTTTGTTTCACGAAGTGCAGTTTCTAAAAGATCATGATCAGTATCAATCCATTTTCCGCCAGGAAAAGCTATTTCCCCCGCGTGGGTGTTCAGTTTTTTAGATTTTTCAATCATCAGAATTTTTGGTTCTACCCCATAAATTATTACAAGTACTGAGGCAAGCTTGGTTTTTCCATCATGATGTGGAGTAGAAGAGATTTCACTAGATAATACATTCTTGAGGATAGTTGTATCCATATGTAATAAAAAACAACAATTCGATATAGATTTTATCGCTCAAAGGTTTTAATCAAGTAAATTTGAAACCTTTCTAAATGAGTTATAGATATGAGATTAATCCTCCTAAAGTTAATGGTGACTCTTTATCAGATGAAAACAACTTAGAGTTATTAAGCAAAGTAAAACATCGAGTTTCTGAAATTAGTAGTCTTTGCAAGGGTATTCATTTCACAGATTCTGTTCTTGGCACTAGGAGAATTTCACCAATTACCGCTGGAACATTAATTCGAAAGAACAATCAAAAAATTGAGATAACTGCAAGTTTGCGTGTCAGAGACAAAAAACTTGCTTTACTTGAGAAGTTAATGCAAGATGCAGTTTTGGCTGGCTTGAATGGAGTATTGATTCTAAAAGGAGACCCCTCACCTAATGAACATACCAATTCAGGACTAATTCCAAGTCAGACTGTAAAACACTTCAAGGAGTTGGGTTTTGACAAAAGACTTGATATCTTCTTATCATTACCAAGCAATCCAGACTTTGATAAGATTCAAAAAAAGATTGAAGCAGAACCTGCAGGCTTTGTAACACAGGTTATTCATTCTGCAGAACAAGTTTCTAGAATTGTTGAAAAGCTAAAGCCACAAGGATTTAAGATAATTCCATGTATTTTATTGCCTTTTGAGAAAAATAAAAAATCAGCAGAATTTTTGAAGATAGATTGGTCCAGTTACAAAGAAAATGTAGTTGAATTCATTAAAAAAATTCAAGACATAGCTGGAGATGTTCTCATTACATCTCCAAATGATTTTAAAGGGGCCCTAGAGACCCTAAAAAAGTTAGCAATTTGATTTCATCTTATACATTAGGAATCTATCCTAGATCCGAAGAGCTTATCGAAGCAACACGAAAAAATTCGTCGAATCTTTCATCCCTATTCTTAAAAGAAAAAAAAGAATACATTGCACTAGAAAAAAAAGCAAAGTTAGGTTTTGTGTGCGATCCTCTTTTAGAATGGGATGACATATTCAGACCGTTTGCACAATTAAACTCAGTAAAAGCTGCTGCGCTAAATAGAATTTACGAGATGAACACATTTTACAGAAGGTTATCATTTAATGGAAAAGCCCTTAGTGGTGCAGGAAAGATTGTAAAATCAAATCTGGCTGTATCGCTATTGCCAAAAAATAGAGCCGTATGCCTTCCAGAGCCATACACGTTTGCTGAAAGACACGTTAGTTCTGCATACAAAAAGAATGATGAATTTGCAATATTTTTGGCAAAGCTGCTTAGAAAGGAGATTGATTCGTTGACAAAAGCAGGCTTTAAGCTAATTCAGCTAATTGCACCCTCAATTGCATATAATATCAACAAGGTTGATTTGGATTTGGTTTATGATGCTTTAAACATAGTAACTAAAAATCTCAAAGCAAAAACCATTCTACATTTTTACTTTGGAGACGTTTCAAAAAAAATCGGAAAACTTTTGGATTTACCTGTTTCAGGGTTAGGATTTGATACTACCAGCACTCCAATTTCTTCTATTAAAAAACATAGTTTTTCTGGAAAAGCACTTGCAGTTGGTCTAGTGAACTCTTACAATACAAAGATTGAAAACAAAAAAAAATGTATTTCAGAAATGAATCAGATATTATCAAAAACAAAACCAGAAGAAGCTTTTGTTACTACGAACTTTGATTTGGAATACATTCCAAAAGAGTTTGCGCGAAAAAAGATATTAATCCTAGGCCAAATTGCAAGTGGAGTTAGGAATGTCTAGAAAATTATTTCCAACACAAGAGATTGGCAGTCTTAAAAAACCAATGTGGTTACTGAATTTGGTAAAAAATCCTTCCATATCAAAGGAGGTAAAAGCTAGAACAAGAAATGATGCTGCATTATTAAACATAAGAACGCTTGAAGACTTGGGACTAGACATAATATATGATGGAGAGGTTCGTCGAGTTGAGATGTACGAAGAGCCGGTACGATACATAAAAGGCTTTGATTTTGCTGGACGCATCAGATCATGGGATAACAAGTATTACAACAAAGCAAGAGTTAATGGTCCAGTTTCCTATAAGAGAAATTTTCATGAGGAGGAATTCAAATATACTAAAGAGCATTCTAAACGGGAGCTAAAAGTGCCAGTTACTGGCGCGTATACGCTTGCTGATTGGTCCTATAACGAATATTACAAATCAAAAGATGATTTGATACTAAACTTGGCAAAAAAGGTTCTTAGACCTTTGGTTAAGGATCTTGTAAAGCTTGGAGCAAAGATTATTCAAATTGACGAGCCTGCTGCAACATCACACCCAGCCGAAATGGACATCTTCAGAGAATCAATTAATGAAACTGTAAAAGGAATTAATGCAAAGTTTGTTGTCCACGCGTGTTTTTCAGGAAATGATTACATGGCATTAGCCCCCCAGATGTCAGAAATTAAGGCACAACAATATACTTTGGAGTTTGCAAATCGAGACACCTGGAATTTAGGGTTAAATGACAAAGCCAGAAAGGGTTACCAAGTTTTGAAAGCTTTTCGAGAATATGGATACAAGGGTGAGATTGGAATAGGAGTTATAGATGTGCATGTTGATGAAATAGAACCACCTGAGCTTGTTCGGGACAGAATATTGTATGCTGCAAAGGCATTAGGGGATCCTGCAAAAATCTATGTGAATCCCGATTGTGGATTGAGAACTAGATCTAGATTAGTCGCATTTAACAAAATAAAGTCTCAAGTCAAAGGCGCAGAACTTGCTAGACAAAAACTAAGCTAGATTGTTTCAAATTAGGTTACAAACCTAAAGAAATTAGTGAGAATTGCAGCAATTAAACATCAATAATTTAGCTAGATGTACAACCTTTTTTCAACACGCTGGCATCTCGATAACTTTCGTTTTCATGCCAATTATTGCAAAAGAGGTAACTGGTTCTTTATTTGAGATTGGAATAATTGTAGCTTCTTTTAGTTTTGCACAAATTCTCTCAGAGATTTACTTTGGGAGAATTTCTGACAAAAAAGGAACAAGACTACTCTTTATTCGTGCTGGTTTTCTAGCTTGTGCAATAACATTTGGTTTACACTATTTTGCAAATGATGCTCTATTCTTGCTGTTAGCCCGAATAGGAGCAGGTATTGCTACTGGCCTTATGATTCCTGCAATGATTGCATATGCCTATGAAGCCGGAAAAGAAAAGGCCAAGGTCGCATCTGTAATTTCATTTCAAGCACTTGGTTGGTTAGTTGGAATAGTTGCTGCAGGAATCGCAAATGATGAAAAGCTAATCTTTTTGATAAGTGCAGCATTTTTTTTGGCAGGATTAGCTGTCTCAACTAAACTACCCAATATTGTTTCAAAAAAGATTCTAGAGCCAGGCACAATGAAAAAGATCATTTCAAAAAACAGATTTTTGTTCTTGTCGCTTTTGATGAGACATATTGGTGCTGCATCTGTATGGACCATTCTACCATTAATGTTGATGGAAAGATTAGGTGCACAGCTCTATGAAATTTCAATTGTTTATGTTGCAAACACTTTGACTGCATTTGTAATTATGAATTTGATGGCAAGTAAGATCAAGATTAAAAATGTAACAAAATTCAAGATTGGAATTGGTTTAACAACGTTCGTGTTTATTGGGTTATCACAAATTACAGAGTGGTGGATGGCAATGCCTTTTATGTCGCTAGTTGGTGCTACATGGGCATTTTTGTTCATTGGGGGTAACTTTCATCTGATGGAGAATAATCCAAAATCTACTTCTACTGGAATCTTCAGCTCTACTCTATCTATTGCATCAGTAATAGGACCTATTATTGCAGGTTCAATTGCCTTTTATTTTGAATATGTATTTGTGATGTACTTTGCAATTGCAATAATCATTTGCGGATTCTTAATATCATTGAAAATAAAGACCAGGTAGAATTACTCTAACGCAAACCCCATCGGTACATCACTTTATTTTCAATTCTTTTAAACACAAAGCCATCAATTAAAATTCCCATTCCCATTATTACAATCATTATTGCAATTACTTGTGAAACGTCATTTAGCTGTCTTCCAACATTTAGTAAAAAGCCCAAACCTAGGAATGAAAACAAAAGTTCTGCACCAATTACTCCCCTCCAAGCAAATGCCCATCCTTGTTTGAAGCCTGAAATCATGTAAGGAAATGCAGCAGGAATCAAAACGTATGTGACTAGCTGACTTCCTTTTGCTCCCATGTTTCGTGCAGCGGCAATATAGTTTGGATCAATGTTCTTTACTCCAGTGTATGTGTTAATTGTAACTGCAAAGATTGCACCAATGGCTGTCACAAAAATAATTCCTGAATCAGTCAAACCAAACCAAAGTATCGCAATAGGAACCCAAGCAATAGATGGAATAGATTGTAAACCTAAAACTAACGAACCAATTGTTTGATTTACAATTTCAACTCTAGCCATAAAAATTCCAAGAACTACACCACCAGCTATAGCAATTGACAGACCAACAATCAATCTCCACATGCTAGTTGCAATTCCATAGAAAAGACTTCCATCAGCAGCCCCGTACGCCAAGTCTTCTGCTACTTCGGAGGGAGATGGGAAAATTGTGTTTGGCCAAATGTCAGCCATTGCTACCACTTGCCACACAGCAACTAGAATAACATAAAATGCAATTTTTTTTCCTAGGTATTTTGCCATCTTATTCACTAGAAGATTTCTCTGTCACTTCTGGTCGAAGCTCAGAAATTATCTCTTTTTGAAACTTCAGGAGATTTTCGTCTTCAGTTAGTCGTGGTCTTTTGTAGTCAATTGAGATTTCTTTTTTGACAGAGGTGGGTCTGTGTTTCATTACGATTACCTTGTTACCAAGCACTACAGCTTCTGCAACATTATGTGTAACAAAAACAATTGTCTTTTTGGTTTTTTCCCATATTAACTGCAATTCAACAAGCAAAAGATCTCGTGTTTGAGCATCAAGTGAAGCAAATGGTTCATCCATCAATAAAACATCAGGATCCATTGCAAGAGCTCTTGCAATAGCTACACGTTGTTTCATTCCAGTTGAGAGCTGAAAAGTGTAAGAGTTTGCAAACTTGGTTAGCTGCATCATTTCTAGGTATCTATTTGATATTTGCTCACGTTCATCTTTTGGAATTCCTGCTATCTTCAATCCAAACTCTACGTTGTCTCTAACCTTTAACCATGGAAAGAGCGCCCCTTCTTGAAATACCAGAATTCTTTCTGGACCAGTAGAGGTAACAGGTTTGCCATCAAACAGTATTTCGCCACCGTCAGGAGTATCTAGTCCTGCAACAATTCTAAGAAAAGTTGATTTTCCACATCCAGATGGGCCAACCAAACAAACAAAATCTCCGTCTTCTATCTTGAGATTTACGTTATCAAGTGCCTTTAGCTTGTATCCATTGTGACCAAAATTCTTTACAATGTTTTTTGCCTCTAACTTAGTCATGGCTCTGTCTCCTTTGCATCATAAAATATTCCTTCAAGATCATAACCATGACGACCTAAATATCCAAGAGAGTCAGCTCGTTCTGCAAAAATGTAAATAGAATTACTAATAGGATCAGATGTAATTTCAAGATTAGCTAAGGATTCACTAACAATTTGATCAGGCAGTGATTTACCCAGTGTTTTTTTCAAAAACTGATTAAAAATTAATTCAGATTCATTAGGATTCGAATTAATCCTGTCTACTGTTTCCATGTGAGAGCTTATCCAATTTTGAATAATTTGTGGATGTTTTTCTATGAAATCTGATCTTCCTATCAATAAAACAGAAGCAAATTGTTTGTCAGGCCAAAGTTCTTCTTCATAAAAAAGTCGTTTTCCTCCAAGTTCGTTAACTAATATGGTTGCCCAAGGTTCAGGGACCCAAGCTGCATCAATTTCCCCTTTTACAAAAAGTGTGTAAATGTCAGGATTTGCAATATTAAATACAACAACAGAACCTCCTTTTTCAGCTGGCTTTAGTCCGTTTTCAGACAAGTATGTACGTAAAGAAACGTCTTGAGAATTACCTATTTGGGGAGCAGCAATTCTTTTTCCTGGAAAATCTTTGACAGTAGATATTGAAGAGTCTGGATGTACAATAAAGCTCGCGCCTCCACTTGCAGCGCCTGAAAGAATCTTGATTCCTTTATTTTCAGATTTTAAAAAACCGTTGATAGCAGGTCCAGGTCCAACATATGCAATATCTATTGAATTTGCAAATAATGATTCAATTACTTGTGGTCCACTATCAAAAAGTTTTGTTTCAATCACAGTTTGATTTCCTAGACCATTGGAAAAAATTCCTGTCTCAGTTCCAATTATTGGAACGGCATGACCAACATTTAGAAAAAAAGCTACTCTAATTCTATTTTCGCTCCCTGAATAGCTTGAATGGTACATGGCCACTACTATCGAAATAGCAGTAATAGTAACAATTCCAATATAGATTGCCGAGCGGATTTTCATAAAACAGCGTTATAATACGTCGATAAATAATGATCGGATTTTAGCTTAAGCTATTCTGAAAATTCTAAATTCGAATTCTATTTTTTTTCTTGAAAAATAGTCTGAGAACGTCCTAAAACAAAACAACACAAAAGATAAATGCACAAACACGGTCACTGAACTAATTTATGAAACAAAAAGCTATACTTGCTTTCTCTGGTGGTTTGGATACATCAGTAGTAGTAAAGTATCTTCAAGAAAATCATGACATGGATGTAGTCACTGTAACTGTAGACGTAGGACAAGGTGATGACTATAAGAAAATTTCTGCCAAGGCAAAAAGACTTGGTGTAAAAAAACATTACAATATTGATGCCAAAAAAGAATTTGTCACTAATTTTATTTTCCCATCAATTAAAGCAAATGCACTATACCAAAAGAAATATTGTCTTGCCACCGCGCTTGCAAGACCGTTAATTGCTCAAAAGGTTCTAGACATTGCAAAAAAAGAAAAAGTAACTGCACTTTCACATGGATGCTCAGGAAAAGGAAATGATCAGGTTCGTTTTGATGTTACCATGCGTTCAGGATCGAATCTTCCAATAATTGCACCCATTAGAGATTTGAATTTAGATAGAATTACTGAATTAAAATTTGCAAAAAAACATGGTATTAAAATCGATACTGTTGCAAAAAAATTTAGTATAGATCAGAATCTTTGGGGCAGGGCAATAGAAGGAGGTATTCTTGAAGATCCTTTCAAAGAACCGCCATCTGATGTATTCATTTGGGTAAAAACAAAGAATTTACCGAGTAAACCTTCCTATGTAGAAATAAAATTCGAAAAGGGAATTCCTGTTGCCGTTGATGGAAAATCAAAAAATCCGGTTCAACTAATTGAATACCTAAACAAAAAAGCTGGTGCAGCAGGAGTTGGAATAGTTGATCACATTGAAGATCGTGTAGTTGGAATAAAATCACGCGAAGTCTATGAAACACCTGCAGCAACTTGTTTAATTGAGGCGCACTCTGATCTTGAAAAGATGGTGCATACCAAACATCAAACTAAATTCAAATCACTTGTTGATGATGAATGGTCTTGGTTAGTATATTCTGGTCTCTGGCAGGATCCACTAAAAAGTGATCTGGATTCCTTTATCGATCAGAGCCAAAACTACGTTTCAGGTACTGTAAAACTAAAGATGTACAAGGGCAGTTTACGTGTAGTTGGGCGAAAATCAAAGTATTCTTTGTATAGCAAAGACATTGCAACGTATGGAAAAGGATCGACTTTCGATCAAAAACTTGCCAAAGGTTTCGTTGAATTGTGGGGACTTCAGTCAACAGAAGCTAATAAATTACAAAAAAAAAGGTGAATTAAATCAATGAATTGCCCCGAATGTGATGGAAATATCAAAATCCCTGACGATGCCTCCAATGGAGAAATAGTCTCCTGTCCTGATTGTGGAGCCGACTTTGAAATCTCAAAGAGTAATGGTTCAAAAGTCGAATTAAAACAAGCAGAAACTGTAGGCGAAGACTGGGGAGAATAATTGTCAAAAGTTTGTATCGTTTTTGACAGACTCAGGTCCGAAGAAAAAATGCTTGAAAAACAAGCAATTGAGTTAGGTCATGATACAACAATGCTTGATGCAAAAATGACACAAATCAATACGGATAGCTCAAAAAATGATTTTCAATTTGGTGATGTGGTACTAGAGAGATGTGTAAGTTACTTTAGAGGACTACATTTTACTGCATGTCTTGAATTCTTAGATGTTCCAGTAATAAATAAATTTGAAGTTGCACGAATTTGTGGAAACAAGTTATTCATGTCTTTGCTTTTAAAAAAACATGGAGTGCCAACTCCAAAAACATATTTTTCATTTTCAGCCGATGCTGCACGTGAAAATCTAGAGAAGGTGGGTTACCCATTAGTTCTCAAACCAGTAATTGGCAGCTGGGGTAGAGGAGTAATGCCAGTAAAAGATAAAGATACCATGGATGCAATTTTTGAAATTAGAGAATTAACGGATGGACCACATGATAGAATTTTCTATCTTCAAGAACTCATTAAAAGACCTCCCAGAGACATTCGTGTAATTACTGTCGGAGATCAAGCCATAGCTGCAATGTACAGAAAATCTACAGGAGGTTTTAAAACTAACATTGCTCTTGGTGCAGACCCTGAAATTTGCCAAATAACTAATGAGATCGAAGAACTATGTGCCAAGTCATCTAAAGCTGTAGGTGGAGGTATTTTGGGTGTAGATTTGATGGAAGATGAAAAGAAGGGCATGGTAGTTCACGAAGTAAATAACACTGTAGAATTCAAGGGATTAGCAAAAGTTACAAAAAAGAATATTCCAAAAGAAATGATCGAGTTTGCCTTAAATTCCACTAGGAAATAAATTATAGCGATTTACGAAGAGGATATCTATGAAAGTAGGAATTGTAGGTGCATCAGGTTATGTTGGAGGAGAAGTATTACGTCTACTGTTAAGTCACCCAAAAGTAGAAATCACAATGGTTACTTCCAGGCAATATGTAGGAGAATATTTACACAGAATTCAACCAAGCTTGAAAGGATTTACTGACCTTACTTTTTCAGAGCTCGATTACGATAAAATGTCTGATAAATGTGACTTGGTATTTACAGCAGTTCCACATGGCACTGCAACAGAAATTGTAAAAACATTTTATGATAGAGGAATGAAGATAATTGATCTTTCTGCAGATTACAGGCTACATAATCCAGAAGATTATCAAAAATGGTATGGTTGGGAACATCCTCACCCGGATTATTTATCAAAATCGGTTTTTGGTGTACCTGAATTCCACAGAGAACAAATAAAGAATGCACAGCTTGTGTCATGTCCGGGATGTATGGCAGTAACTTCATTACTTGCATTATACCCTTTGATAAAAAACAACCTCATTGACATAGAACATATCATAGTTGATTCAAAGATTGGATCATCAGGAGCAGGTGCAGGAACTGTTTCTGGAACTCACCATGCAATGAGGTCGGGAGTTATTCGACCATACAAACCTGCAAAGCACAGACATACGGGTGAGATTGAACAAGAGCTTAGCGAAGTTGCTGGAAAAAAGATCAAGATCTCGATGAGTCCACATGCAGTTGATATTGTGCGTGGAATTTTGTGTACAAACCACACATTTCTAACACGAGAAGTTGTTGAGAAAGACTTGTGGAAGTTATATCGTGAACAATACAAGGATGAAAAATTCATTCGATTGATTCGAGACAAAAAGGGATTTTACAAATTTCCAGATCCAAAGTTTGTTGTAGGTTCAAACTTTTGTGATATAGGATTTGAACTTGATCCAGACAATAATAGATTGATTGCATTATCCGCATCAGATAATTTAATGAAAGGCGCTGCAGGCTCTGCCATCCAAAACATGAATGTAATGTCAGGTTTTGATGAGACGGAAGGCATAATGTACTCGCCACTAACTCCTGTTTAGGCATGATTATCATAAAAATAGGTGGAAGTGTAGTAGATTTTCTACATCCATCTGCAATTTCAGATATCAAAAAAGTAGTAGCTCAAGAAGGTGTCATTCTGGTACATGGTGGTGGAAAAGAAGTTACAAAAGTTTCAAAACAATTGGGCAAGGAGCCAAAATTTGTAGTGTCGCCAAGTGGAATTAAAAGTAGATACACTGACAAAGAAACTGCAGAAATTTTTACAATGGTAATGTCTGGAAAAATAAATAAAACAATTGTGCGTTTGTTACAAAAAAATGGAGTTAATGCACTAGGACTTTCTGGAGTTGATGGGAGAGTAATTGAAGCAGAAAGAAAAAAGAAGCTTATCATAGTTAACGAAAAGGGACGAAAACAAGTCATAGATGGAGGCTACACAGGCAAAATAACGAATGTAAATGCTACGTTAGTAAAGTCACTTCTCGAACAAGGCCTTACTCCAGTGATTTCACCAATTGCCATAAGTGAAGAATCAGATTTTCTCAATGTAGATGGGGATAGAGCAGCTGCTTATGTAGCAGGAAAAGTGCAAGCAGATAAAGTTCTATTCCTAACAAATGTGGATGGCTTGTTGATGGATGATAAACTAGTTGAACACCTAACTTTAACAGAGGCAAAAGAGATAAGACCTAAAGTTGGCTTTGGAATGGAAAAAAAGATCCTAGCTGCAACAGAAGCTTTAGACATGGGAGTAAAAGAAGCGCTTATTGCTAATGGTGAAAGAGAAAATCCAATATCATCAGCTATTGCACACAAAAATTGTACGGTAATTCAAAAATGACTGAAGATGAATTTATGGGAAATCTGTATCAAAGATTTCCAGTTACAATTGAAAAAGGAATTGGTGCTCATGTATGGGATACAGATGGAAAAGAATACATTGATTGTATGGGAGGATATGGAGTAGCTCTTGTTGGTTATCATAATGATCGTGTTGTCAATGCAATAAAGTCACAAATTGAAAAAATAATTACAGTTCACAGTTCACTTTATAACAAAACCAGGGAAGAATTTCTTAAAAATTTAATTAATGTTGCACCAAAAAATTTGTCACAAGTACATCTTAACAATAGTGGTGCCGAAGCTGTAGAGGCTGCAATAAAATTTGCAAGAAAATTTACCGGTAAAAAAGGGATGGTTGCCATGAATGGTTCCTATCATGGAAAATCAATGGGAGCGCTATCCCTAACATTTAATCCAAAATATAGGAAGATGTTTCAGCCCCTAGTTGACAAAGTTACTTTCTCACCATTCGGTGACATAGAAGCTTTACGTACAAAAATTGATGATGATACAGGTTTTGTCATATTAGAGCCAATCCAAGGTGAAAGTGGTGTTCATGTAGCTCCTGATGGCTTTTTACAAGACGTTAGAAAACTTTGTGATGAAAAAGGAATTCTTCTAGTTTTTGACGAAATTCAATCAGGTTTAGGTCGAACAGGACGAATGTGGGCGTGTGATCATTGGAAAACATCACCTGACATTTTGTGTCTTGCAAAAGGAATTGCAGGAGGAGTACCAATGGGTGCAACTCTGGTACGAAAAGATATACTTGCATGCATTGGAAAAGGAGAACACTCATCAACCTTTGGTGGCAATCCTCTGTCATGTGCGGCAGGAATTGCAACTATTCAAGCTTTAACGCAAGATGGCCTAATTGAAAATGCAGAAAAGATGGGAGAAAAATTTCGTAGAGGATTAGAAGAATTAAAAAATAAACATAAAATAATTAGAGAAATCAGGGGGAAGGGATTAATGATAGGAGTAGAATTAAAGTTTCAGGTAAAAGATATTCTTATGGAAGGTATTGAGAAAGGAGTTTTACTTCTATATTCTGGTCGGAATATCATAAGATTTCTTCCTCCGCTGGTAATTACAGAGGAAGACATAACAAAAGTTTTAGAAACAATGGATATATTGTTAGAATCTGAGGAAAAACGTAGAAATGTTTAGAGATAAAATTGATGAAAAAATAATTGATTTCTTGCGTAATGATTCAAGAGAATCTTTTGTTGAAATTGGTAAAAAACTCAAATTATCAGAATCAGCAGTTAGAAGACGAGTAAAAAATTTAGTTGGTAATGGAACAATAAAAAAATTTACACTTGAGGTCGGAGATGCAAATACAACAAGTGCAATTGTATTGATATCTGTTGATTCAACTATGGATACATCCAAAGTTTCAACAAAGCTTACTAAATTGCAAGGAGTCAAAACAGTTTATGAAATCACTGGTCAATATGACATTACAGTAATCATTCGTGCATCAAACATAACTGAGATAAATAGTTGTATTGATTTGTTAAGAAAAATTCCTGGTGTAACTGATACAAACACTGTAATTATTTTACGAACTATAACTTAAAACGAGATTCGGATCAATTTTTAGCTTTATTACTAAAACAGTACCAAGCCTAATCAATATCGACGAATATAGTACGGATATGTTTATATCATATTGTTTTATTAACTAAATTCGCAATGACTGATCCGAATTACTATGCGAATATGTACAATGCATATGAAAAAAAACCGAAAAAAATTCGAGTCTTAGATAGTACACTAAGAGAAGGAGAACAACATCCAGGGATATCATTTACCAATAAACAAAGAATCCAAATTGCGTGGATGTTAGATTACTTTGGTGTTGATCAAATTGAAATTTCTCCCATTATATCCAAGGATCATGAAACATCTACTAAGACAATAATAAAACAAGGATTAAAGGCAGACATTGTTTCACATGGAAGGGCATTAAAACAAGACATTGATATTTCTTTGAAATGTGATGCCAAATGGGTTGCAGCTTATCTTGGAATTTCAGATATACATCTCAAAGACAAACTAAGAATTACTCGTGAGGAAGCATTAAAAAGATCTGTTGAAACTGTTGAATATGCAAAATCTCATGGTCTAAAAATTCGTTTTACAGTTGAAGATGGAAGTAGAGCAGACCCAAAATTTTTGATGCAAGTATGCAAAGCTATTGAAGAGGCTGGCGTTGACAGAATAAGCCTTCCAGATACAGTAGGAATAATGAGACCAATTGGCATGTACAACTTTGTAAAGAAAGTTCGTAATGAAATTGATACTCCTCTTGATGCACATGTTCATAATGATATTGGTTTTGCATTAGCGAATGCTTTTGCTGCTTGTGATGCAGGAGTGGATCAAATTCATACTACAATTGATGGAATTGGTGAGAGAACAGGAATTCCTTCTCTAGCAGAAACTGCAGTTGCACTTACATTTCTATACAAATCACCAAATGATTTTAGATTAGACATGTTAATGGATCTTTCAAGACTTATTGAACAATACACATCAATAAAACCGTATGATTCAAAACCCATAGTTGGTTCTTCGGCATATAAACACAAAGCTGGAACTCACTTGGCAGCTATTTTAAGAAATCCTGCAGCCTATGAACCCATTCCTCCAAGAATTGTAGGAAATAGACGGAGAATAGTTTTTGGAGAATTGGCTGGAAAAACAGGAGCTGCCTATCTTATGTCACTTTTAGGTCTCGAAAAAGATGAGCAGAGTGCTAAAAATGTTGCTTCAGGACTCAAAAATCTTCGTATGGGAGATTTGATGGAAATCCCTCTAGAGGACAGGATTGAAAAAAAGATAATTAATGACAAATAATGGAGTAAGGCAAAGGAAGAAAAATGATAAACTGTGCTGAATGTGATTCAAATATTGCGGTTCCAGGAGACGCAATGGAAGGAGAAATAGTTACTTGCCCAGATTGTGGTGCCAGTTTTGAACTTGTAAAAAGCTCGGAGGGATTCGAACTTAAACCAGCTCAAACCGTTGGCGAGGATTGGGGGCAGTGACTCCTGCCATCACTGTTCTTTATGATACCATCCGTTGGGAAGAAAAGGCTCTTCTAGAAGCTGGTAAAAAAAAGAACGTAAACCTTCAGATGTTAGATTGTAAAAAATTATCATTAGAGCTTGACAAAAAAGCTGAAGAATATGGTACTGTTTTGCAAAGATGTGTAAGTTATTATAGAAATTTGCATTCAACAGCTTCCCTAGAAGGTATGGGAGTGAATGTAATTAACTGTCTTAACACAGGAATTTTTGCGGGAAATAAACTGTTTACTCATATGCTATTAAAGAAACATGGAGTAGCAACTCCCTTTGCAACAGTATCATTCTCAAAAGATGCAGCTCTAGAAACTTTAGAAGAGAAGGGCTATCCTAGAGTAATAAAACCAACAGTTGGCAGTTGGGGAAGAATGGTTTCAAAGCTCAACGACCGAGATTCTGCAGAGGGAATTATTGAAAGTAGAGAAAAGATGTACCCAATTTACCAAATTCATTATCTAGAGGAGTTTGTACAACGCCCTCCTCGGGATATAAGAGCAATCATGATAGGAGATAAGGTAGTAGCTGCAATTTACAGGAGCTCTGGAAATGGATCTTGGAAGACAAACATGGCCTTAGGAGGAATTGCTGAAGAATGTAAAGTGACAAACGAGTTAGAAGAAATATGTATTAAGGCAAAAAATGCAGTTCAAGGTCAGATAGTAGGCGTAGATTTAATGGAAAGTAAAGATAGGGGCTTGATAGTTCATGAAGTAAATAACACCACGGAATACAAGAACACAGTTAGAGTATGTGGGATTGATATTCCATCATTGATGATTGACTATGCATTAAATTCAAATAAAAAGTAAAAATTGCACACTTCTTTTACCATCACTCATAGATTTTCAGTAAAGATGCTAGAGAAAGCACTGAGATTGTATACTCCATCTCTTAGTGAAAAACCCATGGCAGATTTTCTTGCTGACAAGTGCGATGATCTGGGATTTGAAGATATACGTACTGATGAGGTTGGGAATTTGATTGCGACAAAAGGTTCAGGTTCGCCAAAAATCCTTCTATGTGGACATATGGATACCGTTCCTGGAAAAATTAAGGTTCGAAAAGAAGGAGATAGCCTCTACGGTCGTGGTGCATCAGATGCAAAAGCTCCCTTAATGGCAATGTTATTTGCTGCCGCATCTATTGAAAAAAACAATGGAACTGTTATGTTTGTTGGTGCAGTTGATGAGGAAGGAAATGCTACTGGAATAAAAAATCTTGTTAAAAATAAACTTGACATAGATTATGCGATATTTGGTGAACCAAGTGGTTTGAAACAAGTAACCATAGCATACAAGGGGCGAATTGCAATAAATCTTAAAATAAATGTTGGAAATAGTACGCATGCAAGTGCTCCATGGTTAGCAAAAAATGCAATTGAAGAATCAATAATTTTTACAAATGAATTGAAGAAATCTTTAGAGGTAGGACAGGAAAATAAGAAAAAAGGTATGTTGTTAACTGCAACAGTTACTGAAATTAAAGGTGGAACAAGTCATAATGTCACACCAAAAGAATGTGATGCAACAATGGATATTAGAATTCCAGTAGACATTAATTGCAAAATGGTCGTAGAAAAAATTGAGAAAACTGTAAAAGAAGTTTCTAAAAAACGTGATGTGGAAGCATTTTACTCAGTATTAGATGAAACCGAACCTTTTGAAGCCCCTCATAATTCTCCTTTGGTTAGAGCATTTACCTTAGGAATCATGGATATTGAACACACAAGACCTATGTTGATTCGAAAGACTGGAACTGGCGACATGAATGTAATTGGAAATCTCCTTAAGATACCGGTAGTAACTTACGGACCAGGAGACCCACACGCATCACATACTATTGATGAAAAAGTTTCCATAGACGAATATCTTCGAGGAATTGAAGTTCTTAAAAAGACATTACATCATTTAAAAAGACTTCATGATAGAACAAAATAATGTTGTGGTTTGTTGGTCTAGGACTTTCAGGACCTGACTCAATTTCACTTGAAACAGAAAAACTTCTCAAAGATGCAGATGTAGTTTATCTTGAGAATTTCACTAGCCCAATTGAAAAATCTAATCTGACAAAAATAAAAAAACTAGTCAAAGGTGAATTCAAAATTGGAAAGCGTTGGATGGTAGAAGATGGTCGTGAGATTTTAAAAAATTCAAAAACAAAAAAAGTTGTACTTTTATCTTATGGCGATCCTTACATTGCTACTACTCACATAGAACTTAGAACTAGAGCAATTCAAGAAAAAATAAAAACTCAGACAATTCATGCAGCCTCTTCTTTAACTGCCATAGTTGGGGAATGTGGTTTACATTACTACAAAGTTGGCAAAATTGTAACGATTATGAAGGAATTTCCCACTCTAACAACTGTATATTATACAATTTATGAAAATGTTTTGGCTGGAAACCACACCATATTACTTTTAGAATACAATCAAGATGAAAAATTCTTCCTTGAGCCAAAAAAAGCCTTTTTGAGTTTTCTTGAAGCTGAAAAAGAACAAAAACGGAAAGTAGTTAGTTCTTCTACATTTGTTATTGTGGCCTCTAGAATTGGGTTTAAAAATCAACAGATTGTGGCAGGAAAGATTTCAAGTTTGAAGAATACAAAATTTGGAAAGCCTCCACACACCATAATAATTCCAGGAAAACTTCATTTTACAGAATCAGATGCTCTCAAAGTGTTAGCAAAATGTTATGATAAACCATTTGATAATTCGTCAAAGATTAAGAAAATTTCAACACAGATGATAGAAAAATATGTTCCAATTATTAAAAAATCCTTAAAAGAAATATCTTCACACTACAAAAATTCAAAAGAATTCCAAGTGGTTTTAGAAAATGCTGAACTTTACATTCAAGATGCGGAAAAATTCTTAGAGGAAGGCAAGGACGAAGTAGCAATTTTGAGTATAGGATATGCCGATGGCTTAGTAGATGCTTTACGAATGGCAAAGGGTTTTGAACCAAAAATGTAGCTTTTTTCGATGAGTTAAAAAAGAGATGAGTTGTTTTATTGATAGTTGGATCAAATAGATAACATAATCTTAACTTCACTATACGTCTCGTCACTTAGTAAAGAAGATCCTATCCAAATTGTAAAGAAGAAAAATTCCTTGTCAGAAGATTACATTGGTGGAAGAATCGATAAGTTAGTAAAAAATGGATTAGTGGAAAATGATAAAAAAACACTAACTGAAATTGGTAGAACTTCTTTGACGGTGGTTTTGGCTGGGGGAGTCTTCGATATAATCCATCCTGGACATATTCACACCTTAAATTCTGCAAAATCATTAGGAGATGTTTTGTTAGTAGTGGTTGCAACCAATCAAACAGCTGAAAAGATGAAAAAACGAATCCCTTTACATAATCAAGAACAAAGACAAAACCTAGTAAATTCCTTGTCTATGGTTGATCTATGTGTTATTGGACATGAAGGAGATATTTTTAAAACTGTTGAATTTGTAAAGCCTGAAATTATTGCTTTAGGTTATGATCAAATTCACCAAGAGAAATTCATTACAGATGGTTGTAAGAAATTAAACTTAAATGTAAAAGTAGCAAGATTGCAATCTCCTAATCCTGAGATTTCAAGCTCACAAATAGAAAAAGATTATGGAGAAAATATACACGACATCTAATGTATTTCAAAATTCAAAGACAAAAAAGTCGTATTCTTATATGATTGAAACTAGTTAAAATTAAATCGAAGATAATTTAGTGTTGGTTATGCCTCTTTTCATAGATTCCCATGATATGAATGATTTTTCAGAAAAAATATTAAAAAAAATTGCTAATATGCCTATTGATAAACATGGGGTTAAACTCTTGGAACTTCTTTTTACTAAAAAAGAAAACAAAATGTTTTGTGTCTTAGAAGGACCTGATAAAGAAGCTATAGAAAAACATCATAAGGATACAGGCCTCACATGTGAATTCATTTTTGAAGTTACACAGGTTAAACCTGAATCAATTTCTCGGACTGAAAGATTGAGAGAGATGGGGGAATTATCTGCTCGAGTAGCACATGACTTGCGTAATCCATTAGGGGTGATAAAAAATGCAGTCGAGTTGATGGAGATGACTTCCAAGGATAGTACTGATGAAAAAATGAAAAAACGCATAACAATAATAAAAAATGCAGTAGACAAAATGTTACACGAAATTACGGATGTACTTGATGTGGTCAGAACAAAGCCACTTGAAAGGAAGAAAAATTCCTTATTGGGTATTTTAGAAAGTTCTCTGAAAGAAACAGTTCCTGACCAGATTAGAGTAACCAAACCAGAAAATGACATCCCCGTATTTTGTGATTCACGACAAATGGAAGTTGCTTTCACTAACATCATAACAAATGCTGTCGAAGCAATCAAAGATAATGGTGAAATAAAAATTAGAATAAAAGATAATCAGGCAGATGCTATTGTTGAGATAGAAGATTCTGGACCAGGAATTCCAGAAGAAAACATTCAACATATTTTCGATCCACTATTTACTACCAAATCAAGTGGAACTGGACTAGGATTAGTAAGCTGTAAAAATATCATAGAACAGCATGGGGGAAAAATAATTGTTAACAATAACCCCACCACTTTTGTAATCAAATTACCAAAAAAATAACAAAATCAAGTCTTAATTGGAATTCTGATAGTAAGATGCGATCCATTTTTCAGTTTTCCTATTTTTCGAATGTTTTGTTTAGAAATTAACTCAATAACTGTAGTATCATGATGAGTTCGCTCCAAAATTATTAATTCACTATTTATTGAATTGTTTAACTTTGCCTTGAAACATTTTACCCATCCATATGTTCTTTTATCATCAGAAAATCCATCAATCATTATGCCTTCAAGTGTATTGAATTGCTGAGCTGCTTCAACGTATTCTTTTTGATGTAGTTTTACATTTAAAGTTCCAGGAAATGGAACATATCCGATTTTTGATTTAAATTGTTTTGTGTAACCTTTCAAGGACATATAGTAAGCACCTTCTCCCATTCCAGAAACTAATGTTCCTTTGAGTTCCACAAATGAAGGGAATGAGTCTAAATTAGATTTTAAAATTGACGAAAGCTTCACCATCTCATCATATCCTTTTGGTGTAATTTTTACTGAAACTTTTCTACCACTCATTAAACGTTCTATGAATCCATCTCTTTCTAATTCTAATAGATGCTTAGATGCAGCTTGTTGAGATTTTTGAATGCTTTTACCAAGCGAGGAAGTAGTAATAGGAACAAAATTATGTTTTGCCCCTTTAGATATTAATTGAGTTAGAGTAAGAATGTGTTGAACTTTCAGTTCCGTCATAAATTAGGCAATGCCTAGTTCTGTAAATGTCTTAAGAGTTATACCATTTGGATTTACAAGTTTAGCCACTCTGTGTCCTACTAAACAATCAATTCCGGCTTGTTTAGCACCCTCAAGCAAGCGTTGTGTAATAATTCCATCTAAAACTAGATACTTTATGCCAGATTGAGAAGAAAGTTTGTCAACTACTTCACTTATGGGAACTTTAAAGATTTCATTTTGATCGGCATCTAGTGCAATTGCTTCTAATGTTTCATTAAGGTCAGGATAAACTTTGTTTGCTAAATCTGCCAGAGGTTTATCATCAGCGTCGTGTAATGTAGGTTTTGTAGTTTCTGATCGCATATCTTCTGCAGTATGTTTAAGAATGTCATCTATCTGTTGAGGAGTTAATTCTTCTACTTCTACTCCTTCATAGGCTTGGTGTACTACATCAATGTGAACAAGAGATTTTAATTCTTTTAAAATAAATCCTCCTGCTCTGTCACCATCTAAGAATGCAACTACTTTGTCCTTTTTGTCACAAATTTCTTTAATCGATTCATCGATTCTTGCTCCCTCTATTGCTAGTGCATTGTCATATCCGGCCCTAAGCAAATTAATCACATCTGCTCTACCTTCGACTAAAATAATCCATGGTGAATCAAATATACCGTTACTACATGGCAATTTTTCCTTACCATATGTAGTTAGTTTTCCAGTGGCTCCCTCATGTACATCTTTTAGCATAGTATCACCTTCGCTAACAGATTTCGTTGACCATTGTTGTTTGATTTGTTTGGCTCGTTTTACAATATCTTCCTTTTTTGATGCTCTCACATCATCAATACCTTCTAATTTGAAATGACAGTCAAACGGGCCAACTTTATCAATACTTTCAATTGCTGCTGCAATTAATGCACATGTGTCAATGTCTGTACTCATGGGAAGTAAAGTATCGCCCTTAGTAGTATTGCTAGTTGAAGCGGTGTTTACTTCTATGCGACCAACTTTAGAAACTCTTTGAAGTTCATTTAGATTCATCTCTGGGCCTAGTAATCCTTCTGTTTGCCCAAAAATCGCGCCTATAATATCTGCACGTTCAACGAGCCCATCAACATCAAAGGATAATTTAACATGATATTTGACAATTCCTGCTTGTGGCAATACATAATCATCTCCCTAATTAACAATAAAATAGATTTTTCTTTAAAGAATATAAGTGCTTATCGTAAGAAAATACACAGACTTCTCATGGAAGATGTTTCCTATGAAATTCTCAATTGAAATTTAGTTGAAACATAAAAATCCAAAAATAAGAAAATTTCGGTTTTATTCAGTACTAAAGGAACTACCACAAGAACAGGATTTTGTAACGTTTGGATTGTTTATTTTGAATCCAGAACCCATCAGGCTTTCAATATAATCCACGTTAGCTCCTTTGAGATGATCTTGACTATAGCTGTCAACAAGGATCTTTACTCCCGTTTCTTCAATAACTATGTCATCTTCTTCTGGTTGTTTCTCAAAACCCATTCCATATGAAAGGCCTGAGCAACCTCCACCTTGAACATATACTCTAAGATATTGGGGGTTATCTTCTTCCTGTTTCATAAATTCCTCGATCTTTTCTGCTGCTTTTGGTGTAACAGTGATCAGTTTTTCAGTTTGTTCAGTTGCCATTATTAATCACAATGACTTTCTTATTTATAATAAACTTTTCACACTCAACCCACTATTATTTCAATAAAATAAGAAGAGAATTAGGAGGAGCTTACTTTTTTGATTTGTTTACAAATGCTGTCATTCGTTCTTCACGATCAGGATGAGTAAAACAGTTTCTCCAAGCTAAAAGTTCCACTCCAAGACCTGTATCCAAATCAGCATTTCTTCCTATGTTAATTGCTGATTTTGACATTCTAACAGCAATTGCCGAATTGCTAGCAATTACTTTTGCCATCTTCATTGTTTCATCCATTAATGCAGAAAGTTCAACAACTTGATTTACTAAACCAATTTCACGTGCTTCATCAGCTTTGATCATTTTACCTGTGTAGACGAGTTCCTTTGCTTTTGCAATTCCAACTATTCTCATTAATCTTTGAGTACCTCCCCATCCTGGTGGGATGCCTATTGTAACCTCTGGTTGACCCATCTTTGCAGTATTTGCTGCAATTCTAATGTCACAAGACATTGCAAGTTCACATCCACCACCTAATGCAAATCCATTTACTGCGGCAATTGTAGGTTGTTTTACATTTTCAACAGTTGCAGTAACGAGCTGGCCCAATTTGGCGTATTCTTCTGATTCGTCAGGTGAAATTTTTGACATGTATTCAATATCTGCTCCAGCAGAAAATGCCTTGTCGCCTTCACCAGTAAGAATAATGACTTTGACATCGTCGTCTTTTCCAAGATTTTCAAAAATTTCTACAAGCTCTCTAGCTGTATCCATATTCATTGCATTAAGTTTGTCAGGTCTGTTAATCTTCACGGTACAAATGCCGTCAGATTTTGTGGTAGTTACTAGAGACATGATGATGTTCGAAATTATGCTGGACTTAAATGTTATCTAGAACCTCTGACTTCGCCCCATTGAGCCAATGCAGATGCAGCTGCAACCCAAGTTCGAAGGTCTTGGTAAACTGGAATATTGTGTTTCTCAACCCGTTTTATCATTTTTTCAGTATATGGACCACCATTACAGCCAACTACAAGTGGTTTCTTCTTTTTCTTTGAGAAATCATCTAGATAACCAACAATTGTTTCTTCAAGTGGATCATCTTGGAAGACAAACCATGGCATAGCAATATCAATATTCTTTTCATC
>JADNRU010000015.1 GCA_016276965.1 Nitrosopumilales archaeon
TCTCAAGTTCTATTGCAAAAATGATTTAACAACGATGAAACTAGTTTTCCTTGGTACATCTGGTGCACAACCTACGATAGATCGTGCACTAAGTTGCATTTGTTTAGAAAAGAATGGAGAAATTCTAATGTTTGATGCAGGAGAAGGTGCACAGATTTCTTATATAAAATCTGGTTTGGGATGGAATAAAAAAATGAAAATCTTTGTAACTCATCTTCATGGTGATCATTGCATTGGGATTCTCGGACTACTGCAAACCATGACTCTACAGAATAGAACTGAAGCTATTGAGATTTATGGTCCTGATGGAATTGAAGAGTTCATTGCATCTAACATCAAGGTGTTAAAATTTGGATTATCTTTTCCCGTAATGATTACCGCTATACAAGAAGAATGTGTTGTTGATGAAAAAACTTACACAGTTCATGCATGTGAAGCTGAACATTCAATTCCTGCATTTTCGTTTGTTTTTCAAGAAAAAGATAGACCTGGAAGGTTCCATCCAGATAAAGCAAAAGAAATTGGAGTACCTGAAGGTGAGCTTTGGCATAAACTTCAGACCGGTCATGAAGTTAAAGTTGATAACAAAACTGTAAAACCATCAGATGTATTAGGAGAAAAACGTCCTGGCAAAAAGATTGGTATATCTGGGGATACTAGACCGACTAAGAAACTTGAAGAATTTTTTAAAAATTGCGATTACCTTGTATTTGATTCAACGTTCAAAGATGATTTAAAGGATAAAGCTATCGAAACTTTTCATACAACTGCAATAGAAGCTGCTCAGCTAGCAAAAAATGCAAATGTTTTAAATCTAATTTTGACTCATTTTTCTGCAAGATATAAAGATAATATAGAACTAGTAGAAGAAGCTAAAAAAATTCATGGTTCTGTTATTGCTGCAAAGGATCTCTTAGAAATTAAATTATAGTAATCTGAATTGTTTGAACAAATTGCTGACAAACTAAAGGATGCAAAAAAGATTGTGTTCGTTACTGGTGCAGGTATTTCACAAGAGAGTGGAATCCCAACATTTAGAGGAACAGATGGTTTGTGGAGAAAATATGATCCAATGAAGCTGGCAACAATTGATGCTTTTTATGATGATCCAAAACTTGTTTGGGAATGGTATGAAGACAGGAGAAAAAATATTCTTGCTGCTAAACCTAATCCAGGTCATCAAGCAATTGCAGAACTTGAAAAATACAAAGATGTTGTTGTTTTAACACAGAATATTGATGGTTTACATCAACGTGCTGGAAGCACAAAAGTTCTTGAATTACATGGAAGTATTATTCGAATAAAGTGTACGGTTTGTGATTTTAAAGGTGATTTTAAAAGTAGTTTTGATGAACTTCCTCCAAAATGTAAATGTGGTAATATTTTGCGCCCAGATGTAGTTTGGTTTGGTGAATCTTTACCCCAGGATGTATGGCAAGAAGCAATTATCCAAGCAAATTCATGCGATATGATGATAATTGCCGGAACTTCACTTGTTGTTTCCCCAGCCAACACTTTGCCAATTTATGCTAGACAAAATAATGCAATTCTAATTGAAGTAAATCCTGAAGAAACAGTAATGTCACAAGACATGCAACTCTCTTTGAAATCTACGTCAGCTATTGCATTGCCTGAATTAATATCCATTTTTCAAAAATAATCGAAAAAAATTATGTAAAAATATCGTCGATTTTAGTGCCCACTTCATTTACAGCATTATCAATTGCATTCTGAACTGTCTCTACTGTATCATCTTTAACATCTATCAGATTTTGTTTTGAAGGAATAGAAATTTCTGTTTTATCTGAAAGTGGATTCAGATCGGTTGGTAGCATTAGGATGACTCCTGCACCAACAACAATAAATATTATTACAAGATGAATGATCAATTTAGTTAGTTTTTACACTAAAGGTAAGTGATTCTTCTTCATCATCTTGTACAATTTTTAATTTCCAATTACCTGGTTTTGCATCATTATCTAGAATGAAAATTAATGTATATGTTGAATCACTAGAAATAGTAGAATGTGCAGTAGCTATTTTTTGGGTAGGACTAACTAATTCGGCAGATATTGCACTACTTGCTTCACCAAAACCAGTAACAGTAATCATGTCACCTGGTGCGTATACAGATTTGTCTACTTTAACAGTTAATCCAGTAATTATTGAAGTAGGATTTGTTGGAGTAACTGTCTGATCAGAGATTGTGAAAAACATCATGTCATTACTTCCATCTGCAGTTACTGCCTTTATTTTATAATCACCTGCTGGAACAAATGAAGGAATTTGAAATACGTAATTTAATTTTCCAGTAGAGTCAGATCGTGCAGTTACTGTTGTAATTAATTCGTTAAATGAACTAAGTAATTGTATCGTCATAGCTTTTTGGGGTAAAATATTATGTGCAAATACAACTATTGAATCTCCTCTTGAGTACACTGTTTTATCTAGACTAATTCCAAAGGGAGATGATGTATCTATTGGAGGAGGTTTAGTAACAGTTAATTTAACTTCAGCAAGTTCAGATTTTATTATTTTTAATTCTGCTATGGTGTCAGTTTCTAAAGTTTCTAATTTTTGATTAACAGATTCTAGGGCAGATTGAATAGATTCGAATTCAGCAGTATAATCTTTTATCTGTGCTGCTGCAGATTGTGAAGGAACTTTATCCAAGTCATAAACTCCAAATGCTGCAAACCCTGCTACAAATAGGGTAATTACACTAACTGCTAAGATAGCAATTTCTTTTGCCATTTCTTTACCCTAAAAAAATTGTTTTTTTATTTCACAAGTAAAAAAAAATTATGTAAAAGGTTGGATTTTAACAAACTTTGCAAAAATCAACCTAATCTGAATCAGAAATGAGCCATTCTATTACTCTCTCAATGTTTTTAGATCTTAAAATTACCTTAATTGGCCCAAGAGGGGATTCATCTGCCTCACTACAAAGGGCTACAACATTAGCAAAAGCAGCCTGTTTATTGAGATAAAACCAGGTCGAATCATCTATCAAATTGTGCTTTAGTTGACGTTTAAAATTATTCTGAGATTTTCTTGAATGTATTGTTTCAAAAATCCTAGTTAACGATTCAAGGTTTTTTGAAGTTGCTTTCAGAGATTCTTGGTTTATTTTGATATCGATATCTGACAGAATGTTAGAAAGAGCTTGTTCTACTTTTTTTGGATCTTCAGAAGGGTTGATTGAACAATAAGCTTCTATACTACATGTAACATCAGGGATTTGCATTTATTTTTTCCAACCAGTAATAATCCTGTAAGCCGTTTCAATAAGTTCCTCTTTTGTTAGATTGTTATTTGAAATAGTTTCATCTGCTAGAGCAATTGAGTTACTAATTCCTACACCAATTTCTCTTTTATCTCTCTCATTGAAAACTTCACGATTTTGTGGATCATCTGATCTGGCACGTTTTGTTAAAAAAGTAAAACGAGTATTTGTTGAAGCGTGTATAGAAAGTAGTTTTACTGTTCCAAGATTTCTTAAAACATCAATTTCTGCGTTTGATCTTATGCCATCTATTACTATAATTTCATGATCAGAGTTTTTTATCTGATCCTGAATTAATTCTGCAACTGCTCCAGGACCATTTTTTTCTCGTAGCTCAAGCATTAGTTCTCCAAGATTTTGACCAGTTGGTTCAAGTTCTCTTTTTTTTGCTTCAGCTCGTACAGCATCACCCATATTGATTATTTCAAATCCTTTGTTTTTCAAAGCCCCCGCAATAGTAGACTTGCCAGCACCCGGCATACCTGTAAGACAAACGATTAGCTTTGACAAGTTCGATGAACCTCCATTTATCTAATCTATGAAGTTACCGGAAATCATTATAAAGATATGACCAAAAAACTTGTAATGCGAACTTTTGTTGCAGTTGAAATTAATGAAGAAGTTCGAAACTCAATTAAAAAAATTCAATCAGAACTTAAAATAAATGCAAAACCTGTTTCCCTGGAAAATATCCATTTTACTTTGTTATTTTTAGGAGAGATATCTGATGAAAAGTCTGAAAAGGTGCAAAAAGCTCTTGACTCGATTGAATTTTCTCCCTTTGAAGTAGAATTTTCTGGAATAGGAGCATTTCCTAAACCAAAATTCCCAAGAGTAGTGTGGATAGGAACAGATGAGGTGGGGGGAAATCAGCTCATAAATCTTGCAAAAAAAGTAGAAGAAAAATTATTACCATTAGGATTTCGAAGTGACAAGCCTTTCAAACCACACGTGACAATCTTTAGAATTAAAAACAGGATTGGTGACATCTCAGATGAATTGGCTAAACTTAATTCATCGTCTTTAGGAAATCAAAAAATTTCTGAAATTAAATTCAAAAAAAGTGTCCTAACTTCAGATGGGCCAATATATTCAGACTTGCATATAGTAGAGGGAAAACTTTGAAGCTGATTTTAGAAAAAGTAAAGAAATTAGCAATTCCTTCTTCAAAATTACAAAAAGAAAAAACCCAAATTGCAAAGATTGCTTTTAATTTAGTAAGGAAACAGATTCCAAAATATTCTCAAGTAACTAGTGTTGAATTTGGAGGTTCGTATGCAAAAGGAACTTGGCTGCCAACTAGAGCTGACATTGATGTTTTCATAAAATTTGAAAAATCTACACCAGAAAAAAAATTTGTTGAGATTTCAAAAAAAATCGGCTTTGAATCTTTGAAAGAATATCATCCGTATGTAAGATATTCAGAACATCCGTACGTTGAAGCTAAAATTAAGGGGACCAAGGTTAATGTTGTTCCTTGTTACGAAGTTAAAAGTGGAAAGTGGCAAAGCGCTGCTGACAGATCGCCATTTCACACTGAGTTCATGTTAGAATCACTTACAGGAACAATGAAAGATGAAGTTAGGTTACTCAAAAGTTTCCTCATAAGCAACAATATTTACGGTTCAGAAATTGCACAACAGGGTATTAGTGGATATGTTACAGAGGTTTTAGTATTACATTATGGAAGTTGTCTAGATGTTATTAGAGCTATTTCAAAATTAAAACAAAACCAAGTAATTGGAAAACCCACTAAGAAGTTTGATACTTCAATTGTGATTATAGATCCTATTGATAGCAATAGAAATCTTGGGGCAGCAATTTCTGATGAAAATGTTGGAAAATTTATTTTAATGTGTAGAGCATTTTTGAAGAAACCCTCTATTTCTTTCTTTAAACCAAAAACAAAAACAAAAATATCAAAGACAAATCTTAAAAACACAATACTTGTAAAATTCAATTTCAAATCAAGAAGTCCTGATATAATTTGGGGTCAAACAAAAAGAGCTGCTAATTCATTAGCCACACAAATGGAAGTTGAAGGATTCAAGGTTCTAAGAAAAACTGCATTAACAGATGAAAAAAAAGAAGTTTGGTTACTCTTTTTGATGCAATCTTTGAAAATTGATGATGATGAAGTCAGAGAAGGTCCAGACTTTTTCTTTGAAAAGGACGGGGAGGCTTTTGTTTCAAAAAATGCAAAAAAAAGCAAAATTATGTGGATTGGTGCAAATAGGCGAATCATTTCTTTACAAAAACGCAAACATACTGATGCAAAACAGTTTTTGCAAGATCTTTTGAAAAATCACTTAAACAAATCAGGAATTCCTAAAGGTTTGAAAGCCGATATCAAAAAAGGATTCAAGGTAATTCCAGCACACAAAGCTACTGGCAAATCCATTAAAGAGGCACTTGCAGAACTTGGTTCAACTGATGCAACTATCTTTTATTCCAATTAACAAATTAGATAATGAACCCTACGCATCGATTTTGGGATATCCAAAATCAACTAAAAGTCAAGTAAAATCAAGAATTAAAGAATTAAAAAAACTTGGAATTAGAGCTGTTGCATTCCATGGCGAATTAAATTTAGGATCTGTAAATGTTTTAGGAAAGGGTTATGTTGGAATTGTTGTTTTAGCAAAAAACAAGAACAAAAAAGTAGCGCTAAAAATTCGTCGTATTGATTCTCCAAGAAAAGAAATGAAAAATGAGGCTAAACTTCTTAAAATTGCTAATAGTGCAGATGTAGGTCCAGTCTTAATTGATAGTAGCAAAAATTTCCTAGTGATGGAATATCTTGATGGAAAAAAAATTGGTAAATGGGTTAAAGAGCTAAAGGGAAAAGGAAGTTCTTCACTTCTCAAAGCTACAACAAAAAAGGTTCTAGAGGATTGTTATAATCTTGATGTTGCAGGACTAGATCATGGAGAATTAAGTAGTATTGCAAAGCATGTGATTATAGGAAAAAGAAAAACTACAATTATTGATCTTGAAAGTGCTAGTCAAAAAAGAAGGGTTTCAAACGTAACTTCAGCGACTCAGGGGATTTTCATAGGTTCTGGGATTTCAAATTTTGCAAAAAAAATTTATAAAATTCCTCCCAAGTCAAAAATAATCAAAGCATTAAGAATCTACAAACATGAACCTACTCGAAAAAATTTTGATTTGGTTCTTCAGACTTTAAAATTATAAGAAAAATGCCTTCCAATAAACCAATTAGTTTTTTAAAAAATGAACCTAAACTTGCTGAAATTATCAAACAGATAGGCCCTTATAAAATCAAGATTACAAAAAACAGATTCCAGTCATTAGTTGGAGCTATTGTTACACAACAATTGACCGGAGCTGCAGCCAACTCTATAATGAGAAAATTTCGAAAATTATACGATACTAGTTTTCCAAAACCTATTGACGTTATCAAAACATCAAACCAGAGACTTCGTAAAACAGGGCTATCTAGAATGAAAATATTGTACATTAAGGAGCTTTCAAAAAAAATTGAGAGAAATGAACTCAATTTAAGAACAATCTCAAAATTGAAAGATGACCAAGTAATCCAAAATCTAACAGAAGTTAAAGGAATCGGAAGATGGACTGCTGAAATGTTCTTGATTTTTTCTCTGGGACGATTAGATGTTCTCCCAGTAGATGATTTAGGTTTAAAGAAAGGAATTCAACTAATGTTTTCTTTAAATGAATTACCAAAAGGAGAGCAAATTGAAAAACTTGCACAAAAGTGGAAGCCGTATAGAACTGTCGCTACTTGGTATCTTTGGAAAAGTCTGAAAAAGTTTGATACAATTGGTTAGAAAAAAGTGTAATGGGACCGGCAGGATTTGAACCTGCGACCTCCAGCACCCCAGGCTGGCATCATAACCAATCTAGACGACGGCCCCTTAATGTTTGAAGCAAATAGTGAAATTATTAAATCGTAGTGTTGGGTAGATTATGTATTGAAGATTTGTTCTGTTTGCAATAAAATTTCAGGAACTGATGAAGATCATCTAGATTGCCAAGAAAAAAGAAGAGTAGAATTAGAAGATAAAGATTTCAAACAAAAAATTCCTGAGAAATTAGATATGGCAAAAAATGCAAATGATCTTAATCCAGATATTAAAGCACTTTTAGATCATATGTCTAAAGAAAAAAAAAGAAATAATTTTAAAAAAATTTTATCTTTCCTGTCCTGTTGGTCTTACTAAAACTTCGTTAACATTCATGTAACTTGGAGCTTCAAGAGCAAATAAAATAGTATTAGCAATGTCTTCTGCTTTAAGAGAATCCATTTTTTTTGCATTTTCAACGAAACTTTGTAAAGATTCATCAGTAATGGTGTTTGTAAGCTCAGTTGCTACAACTCCAGGCTCTATACAAGTTACTCTAATTTTGTCTCTTGAACTAAACTCTAGCCTAAGTCCTTCACTAATGGCTGTTACAGCATGTTTTGTAGCACAATAAACACTACCTGAAGGAAAAACAATTCTGCCAGCAACTGAAGAAATGTTAATGATGTGGCCTGATTTTTTTTCTAACATATTAGGAATAACTGCTGCAGTACAATACAAAACTCCCTTTATGTTTACATCAATCATTTTGTCCCATTCATCAATTTTGAGATTTTTAAAGAAGCTTAGGGGCATGAGGCCGGCATTATTTACTAAAATGTCTACAGTACCCCATTTATCAATGGCCGCTTTAACAATAGAATCGCATTCAGATTTTTGTGTTACGTCTAATTTTTGAGAAAGTACTTGACCACCATTTTGTTTTATAATTTCCTGAAGTTTATCTAATTTGTCAGTTCTTCTAGCTCCGATTACAACCTTTGCACCCGCTTTTGAAAGTGTTAGAGCAGTAGCATATCCAATTCCGCTGCTTGCTCCTGTAATTATTGCTACTTTGTCTTTTATCATTCTAAAAACTTCTCACCAAAATTCCAATCAAACATTGTAAAAATGTTTTCTTGATTAAATCAAATATTTGACTTTTATTCTAAATTGGAAATAATTTATTAGATAAGTGTGATTTAGTAGTTTAATGAAACCAGCTAATTGTGCCTATTGTGGGGATCTTCAGGATATGCCGTTTGAGTGTAATTACTGCAAAGATCCATTTTGTGCAGAACATAGACTTCCTGAGGAACATCGTTGTGTTAAGCTAACATTAATCAGAGCAAAAAAGTTTGGCCAGCGTGGAGTAATTCGAGATGGTGATAAAAAATCAGGTTTTTTTAAAAAAATATTCGGAAGAAAAAAATGATTAAAATTTAATAAATTGATTTGTTAGGATGTATTTTTGCTCGTCGTGCTTGATAAAATAGGGCAAATGCTAATGCAAAAAGTACAAGTGAGGTAAGCCAATGTGCTGTTATCATTGTTACATATGCTATTCCAAATCCTGTTATCACAATTCCTTGAATGATTAATTTTAGCCAAGATGAGATTTTGATTGCTCTACTAATCATCTCAATTACAAATAGGGCTGCAACTGGATAGATAGTTAGTAAAAGAAAATCAATTACATCAACATCCAAATGAGACATGATATTTTTTACTTCCGAGCGTCTGTTGAGCTTAGTATAATTTGTATCTAATCTTCCCAACGGATTTTTGCGGCTATTTTTTTAGCAATAAGGGCTTGAGCATTTTCATATGGAATGGTTGCAACATCTTCTGCTCTGAATGGACCATATTTTTCTAGATCAGATCCTACCATCTGATCCATTTCCTTCAAAAATCTAACTAGAGTAGATTTGGTTTTGTGCTTATTAGCCACTGATTCTAATAATTTAGATTTACCATTGACTATACCAGATAGGATCATCTCTGTTCTATCATTTTTTTCTTTTTCAGCGTCAAGAATGAATTTTTCTTCATCAAGTAAATTTGAATAATCAATGTTGTTTGTCTTTATAGCTTTTGCCAGTCTAAATTCCAGAAGAAGCATAGTCAGCTCAGTAATCATATTTACTAGCGAATTTTGAACTTTAGCTGTAACTCCATCATAACCTTCACTTTTTAGCTTTCCAACAAAATTTGAAATCGATCTGTAAAAATCAGGATCTAGTTCTTGGAGAGAATCATTTTCAGCTTCACGCAAGACTATGTTATGCAACAAATTGACATCGATTTCTTTTAGTTTAGACATTCTAATACATCCAACAATCCTTAAATGACGGACCTTTTTGTGTTAGCTTTGGATGTAAATTGCCATATAAAGTGATTGGTGGAAAGCCAACTCAAATAAGTTATTCACCTGATGAAGTTTTTTCAAAAATAAAACACGATCAGATCAAATTCATCGATCTGCAATTTAGTAGTTTGACAGGACGATTTCATCATACTACCATTTCGGCTGATACTTTTACTTCAGACCAGATGCTAGATGGACTTCCAAAACTTGATGGTTCATCAATTGTTGGCTTTACAAGTATTAATGATTCTGATCTTATTTTGCTTCCAGATCCAAACTCATATGCCTTAATTCCATGGATGACTGATAACAAAACTGCTAGACTGTTATGTGATGTTTATTGGGGAATGGGAAGAGGAAGATTAGAAAGAGATCCTAGAGGAATTGCCCAAAAAGCAGAAAAATACCTCAAAACACAGGGTTTTGATTATAGTAGTTGGGGGCCAGAAGTTGAGTTTTTCGTCTTTGATAAAGTTCATTGGGATGTATTAACTCCTTACAAGGGACAGTCATATTCAATTGAATCAGCAGAAGCTCCTTGGAGTCAGGAAGGTACTGGTTATCCAATGGGACTACAAGAAGGATATTATCCAAGTACTCCCTCTGACACTTTAACCCCGTTTCGAAATGAATGCGTAGCTGTGTTAAACGAACACTTTGGTATATTATGTGATAACCATCACCATGAAGTGGCAACTGCTGGTCAATGTGAGATTGACATTAGATATGACTCTCTGACCAATGCTGCTGATGCTACACAAACCTACAAATTCGTAGTAAGAAACATTGCAAAAAAATTTGGTAAAGTTGCTACAATGATGCCAAAACCAATTTCCATGGATTCAGGTTCTGGAATGCATACTAATGTGAGTCTATGGAATAAAAACAAAAACTTGTTTTGGGATGAGAATGATAAAGATGAGTTAAGTCAAATTGGTCGATATTTTTGTGGCGGTATAATTAATCATGCAAAAGCATTAACTGCAATTGCTAACCCAACAACTAATTCCTTCCATCGACTTGTTCCAGGATATGAAGCTCCAGCCTATATTGCATGGAGTGGAAGTAATAGATCTGCTATTGTCCGTGTTCCTCAGCACTTTAAGGGCGAAAAATATTCATTTTTGAAAAGATTAGAGTTTAGAGCGCCTGATCCTTCTGCAAATCCATATCTAGTATTTTCTTCAGTTTTAGCTGCAGGTTTAGATGGTTTAAAGAAGAAAACTGAACCTGGTGATCAAATTCACGAAGATATATTCAAGATGACTAAATCAGAACGAAAGAAAAAAAACATTGATACACTTCCTTCAAGTCTTGGTGATGCTCTTGATGAGCTTGAAAGTGATAGAAAATTCCTTAACTCCATCTTTACCAATGATGTACTTGATAAGATAATTGAATTAGAAAGAAGAGATCAGAGGGAAATTGCTATCAGACCACATCCTCATGAATTTTATCTTTATTTTGATGTGTAGTTTTTCTATAATCTCCCGGTAATTTGAAGAATGTATGCAAATGAGATGGCCATTAACCCAAATCCCCCACCAAGATAAATTCCTCGTCTTTTTTCAGATGTCACAGCCTTGTAAACCAGAACCCCGCCAGCTAGGCCTACAAAAAGAACAAGCACTCCAGTAATTACAGGATCAAACCCCGTACCAGTAATTAGTGGGTGGAAAAATCCAGCAAGTAGTGCAAAAAAGAATATCAAATAAACATATTTTGCGCCAGTAATTACTCTTGAAGTAATCTTACTCAATGAATTTCGTAAAATTGGTAATCAAATAAACTTTTGAAAAACTTGGAAATGGTAAAAATTACATCATTCCGCCCATATCGGGCATTCCACCCATTCCAGGTGGCATTCCTCCCATTCCACCCATTCCGGGTGGCGCTCCACCTCCAGCTCCTGGTGGAGGAGCAGCAGATTTTGCAACTGCAATAACATCATCAATACGCAAGATCATACATGCAGCTTCGGAAGCTGCAGATACAACTTGGTGCTTTACAGATAATGGTTCTATAATATCACTTGATTTCATGTTGACTACACGAGCTTTTAAGACATCAATTCCTGCCCACTTTTCTCCTTTGATTTGTTTTGAGCGAAGAGTAGCTAGAGTATCAATTGGATCCATACCTGTATTTTGTGCCAAAGCTAGAGGAATAGATTCTAGAGAATCGGCAAATTTTTCAGCTGCTAGTTGTTCCCGTCCTTCTAGAGATTTTGACCAGCTTCGAATTTTAGTTGCAACATAAGTTTCAGGAGCACCACCACCTGCTACTATTGATGGAACCTCCATAACATCTCTAACAACCATTATAGCATCATGAATAGATCTTTCTACCTCATCAACTACTCTTTGAGAACCTCCTCTCAATAGTAAAGAAACTGATTTTGGATGTTTGCAACCTTCAATGAAAACCCACCTATCTTCTTCAATTTTTCTTTCCTCCACCGTTTCAGCAAAACCTAAATCTTTTTCAAAAAGATCATCAAGGTTTGTAACAATTCTTGCTCCAGTAGCTTTTGCAAGTTTTGTTAGGTCACTTTCTTTAACTCGTCTTACAGCAAGAATGTTGGCCTTTGCAAGGTAATGTTGAGCCATATCATCAATTCCTTTTTGACACAAAACAACCGTTGCGCCAGAACCAATTACTTTATCAACCATACTCTTTAGCATTTTATTTTCTTCATCAAGAAATGATTTTATTTGTTGAGGATTAGAAATATTGATCTTGGCATCAGTTTCAGTTTTACTGATTTCAAGAGCATTATTTATCAAGGCAATTTTTGCATCATTAACTTCCTTTGGCATTCCAGCATGAATTACTTCTTTATCAAGAACTATTCCTTCAATGAGGACAGAATCTCTAACTGAACCACCTGCCTTTTTTTCTACTTTAATGTCATCTTCGTCTACAGAAAAGTTTGTACCTTCTTTTTCTGCTACAGCAAGGACGGCTTTTACAACTAACTCTGCCAAATAACCAGAATCTTTACTAACAAGTTTTGTTTGCATTGCGGTTTTTGCAATTTTTAGTAATGTAGGTTTATCATTTGCGGTAACTGTATCAGCAATATCCTGTAGGTATTGTTTTGCTTTTTTTGCAGCTTTTCTATATCCATCAACAATTATTGTTGGGTGAACGTCTTGAGTAAGTAAAGATTCAGCATTTTCTAATAATGAACCAGCAAGAACTACAGCAGATGTTGTACCATCACCAACTTCGTTATCAGTTGTTTTTGCAATTTCAACAAGCATTTTTGCGGCTGGGTGTTGAACATCAATTTCTTTTAAAATAGTGGCACCATCATTTGTAATTGTAACATCTCCTAAAGAATCAACAAGCATTTTGTCCATTCCTCTTGGACCTAAACTTGTTTGAACGATTTCAGCTATAATTTTTGCAGCTGCAATGTTATTTCTTTGTGCTTCACGACCTTTAGTCTCACTTGTACCTTCTTTTAACAAAACAATCGGCATATTTCCTTTTGGGGAGAGTAGACTCATGATCGATAAACCCCTTTGTTCCCTTTTTATACGTTATTCAAAATAAGAAAAGTTTCCAAAAAAATTCTGATCGTCATATACGAATCGGTGTTTTTAAATTGGGAAAATTGATTGCTAGGTCATGGTAGGTTCTTCCTACAAGAATTCATACAAGAAAATTTTTTCGATGCTCAAAGATCATCATAAATGGTTTGAAAATTCAATTCCCTTAATAGCAAGTGAAAATATTCCGAGCCCAGCTGTAAGAGAAGCAATTATCTCAGATTTTGGAAACCGATATGCAGAAGGATGGCCTGGAGAACGAGTTTACGCTGGTTGTGTATACATAGATAAAGTCGAGATTGAATGTATGGCACTTGCAAAAAAACTCTTCAAGGCTGAATTTGCTGATGTAAGACCAATCTCAGGTGTTGTTGCAAATCTTGTGATATATTCTGCATTTACCAATCCGGGGGATGTAATGCTGGCTCCCTCCATTCCTGCTGGGGGTCATATTTCTCATGGAAAAAAAGAGCATTTTGGAACTGCAGGTTTAGTCCATGGACTGGAGATAGAATTCTTTCCATTTGATGCCGAAGAGATGACCATCGATGTAGATAAAACGAAGAAAAAAGTTGAGGAGTTAAAAAATTCTGGAAGATTACCCAAGATGGCGATGTTTGGTGGTTCACTCTTTTTGTTTCCACATCCAGTTAAAGAATTAGCAGATTTTCTAAAGGGACATAACATGCACATTAATTATGATGCTGCTCATGTAGCAGGACTAATTGCAGGTAATCAATTTCAAGATCCGTTAAGAGAGGGAGCTGACTCGATAACAACGAGTACTCATAAGACATTATTTGGTCCTCAAGGAGGTTTGGTTTTAGCTTACGAAAAATATGGGGATGTGATCAAAAAAGCTACATTTCCAGGTCTTACTAGTAGCCACCATATTCATCACATGGCAGCTAAGGCAATTACATTTGCTGAAGCACTAGAGTTTGGAAAAGATTATGCAAAGCAAGTCATAAAGAATGCAAAGGCTTTAGCTGAGGCTTTGAGTGATTATGGTTTTGTTGTACTTGGTGAAAAAAGAGGATTTACAAAATCTCACCAAATTGCAGTAAACGTTCTCAAGTTTTCTGATGGAGGAAAAGTTGAAGCAGAATTAGAAAAGGCAAACATTATTGTGAATAGGCAACTTATTCCAGGAGATATTAAAGCTGGTCGTAATTATTTTCATCCAGGAGGAATTAGATTAGGAGTTCCAGAAATTACCAGACTAGGTATGAAAGAATCAGAAATGAAAGAGATTGCTTCTTTTATTAAAAAAGTTATAATCAATAAACATGAACCAAAAAAAATAGCCGCAAAAATAAAATCCTTTAGAAAAAATTTTCAAAAAGTCCATTATTGTTTTGATAATAAATTAGGTGCTTACGATTATGTTAAGCTGCGATAAAATTGTAAATTGGATTTAATTTGTATAGTCTGTTAGAAGTAATTGGTCACCTGCTTTTTTACCAAAAACTAAATCAATTTCATCAGACAGGTTGTTTATTCTTCCTGTAAGATATTTGCCAACTTCGTATTTCCCAACAAGCCGTTTTGCAAGTTTAAGGTACTTCTCAACAGAACCTCTCGTGATTGTTTGAATAAGTTGGTGACCACATGTACAATGTTGTAAAAGTGGAATTCTTCTATAGCTTTTACCACAAGCAGTACATCTGAAACTTTGTCTGCCATATGATCTCAGATTTCCCATTATGTCGGGTACAAGATGAGTTTTAATTACATAAGAAACAATTTCGTTTGTGTCAACGTTTTCGATAAGATCTGCATTTCGAATTTGCATATCAAGCTTATCAAGCATCGAACCAAGAGTAGCATAAGAACTTCTTGACTTTGATGTAGTGATAGTTGAAGTCGAATGTGTGTAATTATAACCATAAAATTCTTTTCCTGTTTCTAGTTTTGATTTAATGGTTTCAATTGAATTAAGATCACCTGCTTTTTGTTTCAAAAGTGTAGATTCAAAAAATGATAGTGGAAAATTATTCATAATTTCAAAGTTATGAGCTTGTGGTTGTGATTCATGAGGTAGGACAATAGGTTGTATTAGTAAAGGAGCATCCATAAGACCACCAATTTTATCTGAGAGAAATTGTCTTGAAAAATTCAAGAGACTATCCGTCAAAAGCATTATTGAATCTGCATCTCCATCAGCATCTCGTCTTTTTGCTGAATGCCAAATTGGCGTAGCAAAACAAACATGTGTTTCTGTAAAGCCAACAATTCTTCCAATAATTCCAACAGATGTATGGGGTGCTAAACCAATAATGAGATGCCCGATTAATTCTTCAATATTTTTTACGTTATAGAATGGTTTTTCCCCATAAAATTTTGCTAGTTGAATATCTATGTATTTACATATCTCAATAAGATATTTGCCACTCTCATAAGGAATGATAACATCTTGCATTCTAAGTTCGATTATTTGATCAGGATTAGTTAGTGGGTTACCATCTTTGTCGTGAGAATAACCTATTTCTTTTAGTTTGTTAATTGATGTTCCTATCCAAGATGGTTTAAAGTGGGTAAGAGGTGAATTTGTTGCATCGAATCTGACAGTACCATCTTTGAAAACGGTCAAGCCAAGGCTTTGTCGGATCAAACCTTTTTCTAGAGGTTCAGCAATTTTTCCCTGATTAATTAATTCTTTAACTCCCTTGAAAGGTTCGTGTGCACGAATCCCAACTTTTTCTTGTGCCATCATTAATTTTTGTTTTAATGGAAATGGTTGGTAGGAATGTGAGCTAGCTTCTTTTTTACATTTTGGGCAAAAAGGAGAATTTAGGTTAGCTCTGCAAATTCTACAGATGTAAATGACTGAAGTTTTATTGCCACATTTTTGACATCTAATTCCAATAGATGGTTCATTACAATTTTGGCATAAACGATTGTTTATGTTTGAATAAAATATTTCAAGGTTTGAAGCTTTGAGCAAATCACGAGTAGGACCACCTTTATCTCCAATAGGAAATAGAATGTGAACGGGGGGCTTCATCTGCCTTGGCGCAGCTTTTTCTGGTCTTCCTATTCTTACACCGATTGAGGTTGAAAATTTATTTCGAATTTTTATTTCAGATGTTTCAGAGATAATTTCGGGGATAGATAATGCTTCGTTTAATTTGATTGATTTTTGAAAAAGTAAATTAAAGAAAATTTTTGATTCTGTTTCTTTTAGTAAAATAAATTCTTCAAAAGATTCATGCGGGACACCAAGTTTTTCTAAAATGGATTTACAATTTTTTGGATAATGAATTGAATTTTCACTAACAATTGTTGGTTGCAAGATTTTTTTAAATTCCTTAATGGAAATTTGATCCCAATAATGTAGATATTTAGGATGTAAAGGAATTTTTAATTCACGAGAAATTATAATTGCTTCATCTAAAGATGGTATGATAACAAGAAATTGTGAAAATGGATTTGATTTGTGTTTTTTATCGTTTCTTACAAGTTTTTCTTTTAGTTCTTGTATCCAGATTTCTTCAACATATCCAGTAGGAACTAACTGTGCATTATTTTCTAAAAAATCACCAAAAGAAATCAAAATGTCTCCTAAATGAAGAATTTTTTCTATTTGATTTTTTATTTTTATTCCGTGTAATGTGTCAATAATTTTTACCACATTTCCATTCTTCATTCTAACAATAGGAGTTTCTATGGAATCAACAAATGCAATTGTTGCACCTTTACTTGGAATGTCAAGTTTTACTTGTGTTCCAACAGTTATGGTATGATCTAAAATTTCAGCAACCGCAGGATGAACTCCAACTGATGCAAATCCTGTGTTACAAGCTCTTCCATACCTTAGTCTAAAACCGCCAATTTTATTTGGCATTGAGAGAACCGATCTTCCTGTAATGACTTGTGTCATTCTTTTTGTTGCGGCATCTTCTTTGTCTCCAGTCTGAATAGCTCCTTTTAGATCATTAAGCCATTCCCAACCATCGAGATTGTATAGCTCAATTCTTTTTAGTAGTTTTTTTGCTCTACCAATAAGACCGTCATTAAGAACTCGTAAAGCTCCTCCTCGAACTCTGTCAGTGTCAATTCGAGTCATGTTTCTATGATTTACAACTTCGTAAGGATCAGTATCTACACCAGTAAGTTCTACTGGAAGATTAGAAATTACTGTAGTTATATCATCATCAAGTACATGAAATTGAAAGCTGCCTTGAGCTTCTCTTTCGTATACTCTTAGTTCTTCAACGAATCTACCCGTTTCATCATCAAATGAGTTTGCTTGATATTTTGAAAGACCTGCAACTTTTCTTACATGGTCAGCTATCAATATTGTAACTGCTGATTCTGTTCCTCCAGCAGATCTCATGGGACCAGCAATTGATACAGATAGATACTCGGTTCCATCCTTGTTTTTCTTAATTTTTACTTCGTTAATTCCTTGCAAAGGTGCAATTGTAACACCTTCTGTAACAATTGCCAATCCAACTCTTACAGCAAGATCTAGTCTTTCTTCAAGTGATGCAGTAAGGGGCATGTATTTTCCTTTTGCAATTTCTTTAGCCAAAATAAGTGCAGAAATTTCTTTTCCGTTTTCCTTAAGTAATTCTCTTAAAGGTTCTGCAATGTCAATATCATGCATTTTTGATACTCGGTCAGCTAAATCAAAAGCAATTTTTGGTTCTATTATTCCTGAAGAATCAACAAGAGAAGATTTGGCCTTTGCTGCCATTTCAAAAATCGAAAATGTTTCTTTTGAAATGTTGGTATAGTAATTGTGATAATAATCAGGCATTAAGACGTCCTTAATACGATTGACATCATCGTTTTCAGTCATTTTTTTTCTTATCTCTTTATGTTGCGAATGGTTTTGGCTATTTCGGTTAGTTTTTGGAGACTTGCTTTGTTTTCTAAGAGAGTTCCGATAACTAATGCATCTGCTCCAGCTTTGACAATATTCTTTGCAGTTTTTGCATCCCGTATTCCTCCCCCAACAATTAAGAATCCTTTGAAGACTTTGCGAACTGTTTTTACCATTTCTGGTTCAACGCTAGTAGCTGCACCAGAACCTGCTTCAAGGTATACGAATCTCATTCCCAAAAACTGAGCTGCCAAAGAGTAAGCTGCAGCAATTTTTGGTTTATCAAAGGGTATGCCTCTTGCAGAACCAAAAAACCAAGCTGAAGTACCTTCACCAATTACTAAATATGCAGTAGGTAATGGTTCTAATCCAAATTTAAGAACAGAAGGCGCTCCAAGAGCTTGAGCTTGAGAGATAAAGTATGAATTCTCTGAGTTTAGGAGTGAGCTAAATAGTATAGCGTCAGCATGAGGGACTACTCCTGTAATATTTCCTGGGAATAAGATTTTTGGAATTTTAACTGCGTTTTTTAAATTTTTTACTAGATTTGCCATTTCAAATTGATCAGAAGCAGATGAACCGCCAATGAGAATAGCTGAGGCGCCTATTTTTTCAACTTCTTTTGCAAGTTTTACAGAAGAGTTCATGCTAGAAACCTCTGAATCAATTAGAACGAAAATTAAGGCAGATTTTTTTTTCTTTAATTGAGATTGAAGATAGTTTTCTACCCTGCCTGCCATCCACAGGGTGTTTATGATGGACTCTTTAAAGTTTAATTGGAGTTAGGTAATACAGTTTTGTATAGCTATGGGAGAACCTGAAGAGTATAGTTTTAACAATATAATTAAGAGAATAATCAAAAAATCTTTGTTTACTGAGAGACAAATTGAAATTATTTTAAATCATAAGAATTTAGAGGAAATCAAGTTCAACATATCTAAAGGGGCATATTTCAGGCAGGTAAATCAATCTAGGAATAAAGTTGTTGGACTTTACTATTCTATTATTTTGCTTCGAGGTTTAGGAATAATACTTCCTGACGATATTGATGTGATATCCCGTCTTTCCGAACAAGTTTCTGTGATACAAAATAGTGATGTTTTTTCTGAAAGGGAAGATGAAATCATTAATGTGATGGATAAGGCCATCCGTCAAACTAGTGCGTTGTGATAATGGTATGATGTTTTTGATAACGTAAAATGTGAAATTATGTTGTTCTATCACGATAAATCACGATGTTAGAAAGAAAATAGTGATGTTAGTAGAAATTCCCGATCCAGAGGTGATTTTAGGAATCGTCATAGCTTTTCTTGCTGGTTTACTTTCACTTTTAATATTCTATAAAATAAAACCATTAATAAAAAATAATGAAAGGAGTGATTCTTCTAATTTTGAACGCCTAGAATTCTATGAAAGACAGTTAATTGATATGAAAATACGCCTAGATTCACTCACAATGGAAGGTGAAAGTGCTAAATCAGTTAGATATGATGATCCTGAGGAGTTTGAGGGTAGAATTCCAAAACAAGGTAGGAGTTTGGTACATAGACCTCCTCGAAGGCAGCAGCAGATGCCCAGAATATCAGGTAATAATTACAACAACATGTTTGATTATGTTTTAGGATTAATCACAGACAAAGAAATGACATCACGTGATATCCAAATCGCATCACAACGCTCTAGAGAGCATACTTCGAGATTAATGAACAAACTTTTCAAAGATGGGTATGTTGAGAGAAATACAAAAACAAAACCGTTTTCATATTCCATAACTGCTAAGGGTAGAGCTAAGCTAAGCAAACCAGGATTTTTGCAAGAAGTGACGGCATAATCAAAAAACAAGGAAAATATTATTAATTTATAATATCAGGAAATTAATAATTTATATATATTATTAATTATTATAGAAAATATGAGTTCAGAAAGTGAAGAATTGGTTAAAATTACTTCAGGAGGAACGGTATCGATTCCAAAGCAATTTAGAAAATATTTAGAAATGCAAAAGGGAGATTATGTGAAGGTAGTTTTAGAGGGAGATCATTTGGTAATTAGGAAAGTAACTATTTCTTAGCCTATTTTGGGTTTTTTTGGATAAGTTTTATGGTTTGATAGGTCCATTCTCTACCGTTTTTGGCACGCTCAATTCTGCCTTTGGTAGTGAACCTTGATAGATAGGTCGAAATTGCGGCTAGTTTGATTGGTTCATTATATTCATCTTCATAGTTTTCTTGAATCTTAGATGAGGTAAATTTGCCCACGGGGAAAAATTTGTCTATAATATTCCATATTTTGGCACCTATAGAATCCAAATTGGGTGTGTTTTGCTCTTCCTCAATATTCATCAAATCCATTAATTCAAATATTTTGAGAATTTTCTCCCTAGTGATATTACCTTCTAAATTAAAATTGTATTTGGCTCCTTCACTATCTTCCAAATCTATTCGTATTCTCTTCCTAGACATTGTTGTGATTATCGAGCGCGTTATGTTAACAATTCAACAGATCCGATCATGTTTGTTAACAAGATAGTTTGTTAATATTGACTGCGTAACTCACGCCTAGAGGGTTTTTTGTAATTAACAATTAGTTGCTTTCGTTTCTTAGTTTAAGATAGAAATTCGTTCCTGGAGTGGAAGTGGGGGGGTTGGTTTTTTGTTATTAACAGTGTTAACACCAATCTTCACGCTTGGAGTTGAAATTTAGGGGTTAAATTCGGTTTTTTGAGTGTTGAACTTCACAGAAAGTTAACTAATTGTTATTAATTTCAAAACCCACACACCTATGTTTCTACTGTTTATTTTTTTAAAATTTTTTTTAAGACAATAACTAACTAACCATAATACTAATTACATTATCATTAATTTTCATTTTCACTTGAAATATGGGTGTGAGGCTTTACGATCAATTACCAGATCGGCTATTTGTAAATTGTCAACGGAAACGATCTGGGTTGTAAAAAATTATCATAGGATCCATTCAAGTCATGATTAAAGATCCTCACTGATCTCGAAAATGAGTGTAATAACTATTGACCCAATTGAAAAATTACTAAATGCTGCAGAAACAGGCAAATCCCTAATCAAAAACAGGGATGTTTTACATTTTACCTATATTCCAAACACAATATTACATAGAGATACAGAACAAGAGCAAGTTACCCAATCACTTATTCCAATTTTAAAACAATCACGTCCATCAAACCTTCTAGTATATGGAAAACCTGGAACTGGCAAAACCCTAGTAGTTCGTAAAGTCTTATCAAAAATTCAAGAGAGAGTCGAAAAAAGCAATTTCCCAATAGTACTAGTCTATACAAATTCTAAAGTCGAAACAACACTTTATGGATTATTGGTAAGCTTTGGCAGACAATTAGGCTTAGATGAAAAAGAGCTTCCACCTACCGGACTTGCAATAAGTGAAGTTTTCAAACGTTTACTAAAATTAATAGAAAAACGGAAAATTAACGTAGTATTTGTAATTGATGAAATTGACTACCTAACTCAACTAGTCATAAAAACTGGTAAAGACATCCTCTATCAACTTACTAGAGCAAATGAGAGACTAAACCAAGGAACCATAACCCTTGTTGGGATATCCAATGATCTCACATTCAAAGAAAGATTAGATCCTAGGGTGATTAGCAGTCTAGGAGAAGAGGAAATTGTTTTTACCAACTATACAGTTGAGCAAATTCGAAAAATCCTAGAAGACAGAATAAAAAATGCATTCATAGAAGGTGCAGTAAGCGAATCTGCCCTAAACCTCTGTTCGGCTATGGCAGGTAGAGAACACGGTGACGCTAGAAGGGCAATAGATCTTCTTCGAGTAGCAGGAGAAATGGCTGAAAGAGACCAATCTGAATCTGTAAATGAAGAACATATTAGAAATGCTGCTGATAAAATAGAAGAAAACAAAGAGGTAACAACCTTACGATCTTACCCCTTACATGAAAAACTTCTTGTAATTGCAGTTATGAAATCCTCAGGCACCTCAACAGGAGAAATCTACACCTGCTACAAAAATCTCTGTAAGGCAGTTGGGCAAAAAGAACTTACAACTAGGAGGGTTAACCAAATGCTAAGTGATATTGAGTTATCAGGCATTATAACAGGTAGAATAGTTCATCAAGGCATTCATGGGAATACAAAAAAATTCAAACTTGAAATCTCTCCAAACATGGTTAAAGAGACCTTCAAAAGCGATCTAACCTTTGAAGATATTATCTGAAAAAAAACTAATCCTCCAAACTAAAATCTTTAGTAAAAACTTTGAAAGTTTTCAAATTAACAATCACAGCAATTCCAGGTGTTGGATTAATTCCAACTCCTGCTTGAAATGGTGTTTGATGTTGCCATGCCCCAGAATTAACAATCAAAACCCCTCTATACAAATCCAAATCTACTACATGAACATGACCTGCATGAAAAATATCTGGCACATCTTCAATAACCATCATGTCGTCTAATTCAGGAGCAATTGGGGTATATGCACCATAAATTGGGCTCAAATGTCTTGCTTGCAATAAACTTCTCATCACCTTAGCTGGTTTATTAAAACTCAAACCAGGTGTTGTTCTTACTATATCATCAATACTTTGTCCATGAAAAATCAACACCTTAACCCCATTTAATGAAATAAGAGCAGGATTTCCAACCATGTGAAAATTTTCATTTTTCCACAAATCAGAATTATATTTTTTAAGGATTGCAGGTTGAGGTAAGGCCCTTCTTCCAGGATCATGGTTTCCAGGAGAAATGAAAACTTTGATGTTTTTTGGAATTTTGTTTAATATTTGAGCAGTTTTGCTAAGCTGCTGACCAACATCTAGTAAATCTAATTCTTTATTTTGATCAGGATAAATTCCAACCCCATCTACCACATCTCCTCCTATTACCACAAACCGAATTTTTCTAGCAATTGGGTCTGGACTTGACAGCCAAGAAACAAAATCATTAAATTCCCTTTCCATAAAATACATACTTCCTATATGCAAATCAGACAAAAAAACCACGTAAGTTTCGGTTTTAGAGCGATTTGAGGTGTGTTCTGGAATATTTGGGGTGATGATATCTTTTACAATATATCCTCCATTTCTTCCAAGAGTTAATCTTTCCATTACAAACTGATCTGTAAGAAGTGAATCTGCAGTTTTTTGTAGGTCTTTATCAAAAACTATTGTTTCAATAGAGCCGGTTGGATCATCAAGTGTAAGCTTTGTGATATTTCTTTCAGACTTTCTTTCTGATAAAAGTCCACATACATACAAATCCTCTTTTGATTTTGAACCAATAACTGTTGCAATAGATTTTAGCAACTTTGCTTCTGGGCGGTTAGAAATTATTTTCTTTAATTTTGTAAAACGGCTCTTAAAGAGGGAATTGTATCCATCTATCCCTTCAGCAGTTGTTATTATTTCAGAGGGGTCAAACAAAATCCTATGGTCATTTTCTAGCTCCCCGTCTTCTTTGATCCCAAAAAATAATTCTAAATCATTTTGATTAATCAGATATAGATTTTGTTTAGATTTTGTCCTAACAATTTCTTTGATTACCTTTTCTAATTCTTTTACATCAACTCTTTCAAGAATCTCAAGTGCATCAGGATGTATCTGAAACCCCTTGTTGAGGGCAAAATTCAAAGCTAATGTTACTTCTTTTTTCAATAACAACAAATATTGAGAGTTTTAATTAAATCTGCTCGCTACAAACCCTCAAATACTGATCAATTAAAAAACCCCGTGTTGGGAAAAAAAAGAGTTTATACTTTTTTCATTTTTATGGGATTGTTTACTTTATCATATTGGATTGGATCTCAATTTGAAGTTCCTCAAGAAGATGCAGAGGCTTTTCTTGAAGAATTTGAAGAATTAATTGGAGATATTGACGGTCCAGGAATTTTCTTTCATAACTCTGTTATTGGACTTCCAATGTTTATTCCAGGCTTTGGAGTTGCTTGGGGTTTTTTTACATCTTGGCAAACTGGTTATGCTTTTTCAGCTTTGGTAACAGTGATTCCAATGTTATCTGAAGTACCAGCACTTGCTTTACTTTATCTTTCTCCATTTGGAATGATGGAGCTTGTTGCTTATTCAATTGCCATGTCTCGAAGCTATCTTTTAATTCATAAAATCATCAAAAAAATCTCAATTAAAGACGATTACAAAATAGTTGGAATAGAGGTGGGAATAGCTGCTGGTCTATTGCTTGCAGGAGGATTCTTAGAAGTGTATATGATAGAACTTGCCGAACAATCAGGCATGGAAATGCCATTCTAGATTCAGTTTTATTCGAATTATCTAAAATAATTTAGTAGTAAATTATAAACCGAATCCGATTATGAACATAATATGAGGCTAGCTATAGCTTTACCATTTTTAGTAATGGTAGTTATTGGATTAGGATTATCATCTGAAAAAGCAAATGCAGAACTTCTTCCAAACAACGTTTTTGTTATGGAGGGGTTCGGTTTTGCCGTAACTGATGAATTTATTCAAAATTCTCAAATTGATTTACTCTTTACTACAGGTGATCAAGTCGGAAGCAGCATAAAATTATTGGTTGAAGATGGGTTTGTTTCATTAAACGATGAAGATTTTACTATAACAGAATTAACTGGAAGTGTTTTAAGAGAAGGGCGTTTTATTCGACTATCTGGTAATCTTGAAAGTTCTGTAGGAGATCCAGCATCTTTTTCAGTTTTTGGAAAATTAATTCAAAACAGTGATGAAGGTTCTGTTTATAGCTTTACTGGAAGAATAACTGAAAGAGGAATTCCAAACAAAATTATCTATACTTCAAAAATTTCTGAAGTTGTAAGTACCATCCCAGATATTTTGATTGATAAAACAACTGGAGCATTGTTAAAAGAACCAAGAGAAAACGAAGTCATGGTACGAATACTAAAGGGTTCATTTGAACAAAGCATGATTGGTACATATCTCCAAGGACTAGGGGCACGCGCAGAAATACGACAAGGAATTGATGGACAACACAGTGCACTAACTTATTTTGCTCCAGAGCGATTAACAGTTACACCTGGTCTTACAATTACTTTTGTTAACGAAGATATTGTTTCTCACAAAATTGTTAGTGGAAAAAGAGATACTAATTCTAGAGGTCTTGGAAATCTAGTTCCAGATGGAATAATAGATAGTGGTGAAATTCTACCAGGAGAAACCTGGAGTTTTACAGTTGAAAGAATTGGTTTCATATTTTTGTTTGACCCAAACTATCCTTGGATGTCAATGGACATCACCTCATTTTCTGATCTCAATCCAGATATTCTCTCACCTGCGCCAGGACCCAGGCGTTCCATGAATTAGAATTTTTTTAAAAATTTACATACGACTCTAATTTTGATTGATCAAAAACCATAACGGACAAATCTGAAAATTCTTTTCCTTCCAAATCTTTTACTGTACCAACAAATGAAGTTTCTTTATCAGTTGTCAAAAATTCAAAAACATGAACCTTTAGTTTTGAAATATCAAAACCATTATTTTTCAAATAAATTGCTATTTCTGAAGGCATAAAATGCTTTTTGGGATCTTTTGGCCAAGGTCTTGGAACCAAAACTACACTAAATCCATCCAATAACGCTTTTTGCAATTCTAGTTTTTTTTCTTCGATTGAAGTAGTTACATGCATTGTAATTACTTTGGATTTATCCAGAGGAACTTTTGCTTTGGAAGCAGCTACTTGAATCGAACTAACCCCAGGAATAATTTTTACATCTCCAAATATCTCAATTAGTCTATCAACCACTTCAGATTCTGAAAAATTTACATCCCCAGTGAATGGAACAACTAATATCTTGTTATCTAAATTTTTTAGAATATTCTGATATACTCCTTCTTGATTTTGCATTGTAATTTCAATGACTTCTTTTCCTGAAAGGAACTGTTCAATTGTTTTTAATGTATACTTGTAACCTGCAACAACATCAGAATTTAAGATAATTTCTTTTACTTTATCTGTAACATAACTAGGAGATCCTGGACCAACACCAACAGCAAAAACTTTGTACAATTTTATCTTGTAAACTTTTGTCTCTCTTTGATGTATTCCACTAGAGGTGACCAGTCAACTTTCATACGTTTAGTTGGATCTTTTAGTGGATATTTTACCCAATCTTGAACAACTGTAAACTGAAATTTTTCTTTTTTACTATTTTTATTAAATTCTAAATTTAATGCACTTCCCCAATTTTTATCCTCATAATTGATATCTAAAATATCATCAAAAGATATCTCCATATTTTTTTTGTTTTCCAAGTCTAATTGAAGTTGTTTTTCATCATAACCATCTTGACGAATCATTACATTTTTTGATTTTAAAAAAGTAAGAACTTGTCTTTGAGCTGCAGCATGCCACCATCTCATTTTTGCCTCAGTCTTATGAACAAACATAAGATGTCTATCAGTCAAAAACAACATTCCTTCTCTACCATGAATAGAAAATAATTTTTTAGCTTCTCTCCAAACAGAAACAACATGAGTTAAAATCTGCTCATCAGAATCCATACAAATTTTTAATTTAAACTCGATAAAAACTATGGCAAAAATTCATCTTTTAGATAACCAAATTTCATTAAACAATTTTGAGATTTGACATGCTTTTATGATCATAAATAAATAATCTAAAAAAGATAACTCCCTAGGCATGTGGGCAAAACCAAAATTTCTAAAGCATATGATACTATTGGCCTTTATTCCTCTGGTTCTTTCAATTGGAATGGCTCCCGCTATGTCATTTGGCAACATCTTTGGTTCTCCTAAAAAACAGATGGATGATGGTGTACCTAACGAAGATGTGTTGTGCAGAGTAGGGTTTGACTTGATGCTTCGTCCTACAGGAACTGTGGCATGTGTAAAACCAACATCGGCAGATATACTCATTGGTTTAGGATGGGAAACATTAGCCGAAGATTCGCCAATGCTTGCAGAACTAATGGTGGAAGAAAAAACCATAGAAATTGACGGACTAACTGTTTCCTACAAAGAAGGCGGTTCAACAGATTCACCAACTATACTTTTGCTGCACGGTTTTCCTACATCATCACATATGTTTCGTAATCTAATTCCAGCTCTTGAAGATGAGTTTCACCTAGTTGCGCCAGACTACATCGGCTATGGAAAAAGTTCAATGCCTTCAGTTGATGAGTTTGAATACACATTTGATAATCAAGCAGATATTGTAGACAAGTTCACTGAGGAACTAGGCCTTACTGAGTACAGCATATATGTTATGGATTATGGTGCACCAGTTGGATTTCGACTTTTCGATGAACACCCAGAAAGAATTCAGGCAATTATAGTACAAAACGGTAATGCCTATGAAGAAGGACTAGAAACGTTCTGGGATGATTGGAAGACGTGGTGGAATGATAAAACCCCAGAAAATGAAAAGAAACTGCACTA
>JADNRU010000016.1 GCA_016276965.1 Nitrosopumilales archaeon
AGATAGAAATATTCCCCAAGAAAGAACAGAGAAGCCCCAGCCATTCCTATAATAAAACTCAGGACAGAAATCTGGTTTGGAGTTATGTTTGTCTTTAGAAGAAGCTTTGATATCCTAATCGATAAGGGTCTGTTGAGTATTTTAGAAACTGGCCCATCAGTGTCTTTGCCTAACTTCGAATACAAGAGCCGTTCAGCATTTTTTCGATCCGTCTCGTCGTCGACGTCTATCCAAAAGTTGTCTTCTAGTGGTAAATATCTCATTTTATTTTGTTGTGCTAAAACTTTAACTGCTCCAGACATGCCTTCGTCTCCGTTGGCAATGCTTTCCTCTAGTGCATCAAAGATAACTGGATTGCATATGAAGATGCCTGTGTCTATACAATTGTGATTTATTAAATCCTTGCCGATGGTTTGAATCCTGTGATCTACCGTCAAAACTTTAGTAGCGTCTTCCATATTCAGGTATGATTTAGGATGTCGGTCAACACAAAGTATACACTCATCTTTTCCAATCTTTGTTTTTAATAGTTGGTCAAGTATTCTATGGTCATAGTTGTGGTCAGCCATCAAAAGTACAAATGCTTCTTTAAAATGATCTCTAGCTTTTAGAATTGAAATAGCATTACCTCGAGTCCACGAGTCATTTTGAACGTATTGTATCTTTACACCATATTTTTTTCCATCAGAGAGTTGTTCTCTGATCTTCTCACCATTGTATCCTGTTACAATACAAAATTCTTTAATTCCTGATTTTTTTGCAGTAAGGATCACTCGCTCTATAAGACCCAGACCAAGAAGTGTTACCAATGGTTTAGTATCTCCAATAGGTCTTAGTCTTTTCCCCTGACCTGCTGCAATAATTAACGCTTTCATTTTTATCACTATTTGTTTATTTCAGACATTATTTGATCTAGAATTCCTTGATCGCTGTACCAATAAACAACAATCTAGTTAGGTATTGAAGATCTGAATCTAATGGTTGTGAGTCTGCTTCCACAATTAAACCACCCGCTTCTTTGATTAGCCAGACTGCCTAAGAATATTTTGAATTTGTAATCTGTGGTAAATGTTAAGGAACAGCAAAAAAATGGAATACCGTTAACTGCGTTAGCTGCTCCATCAATTGCATCCATGATGACATATCCTTTTGGATTATCATTTATTTCTACACGTCCACATTCTTCATCTAAAACAACACAATTGAAATTAATTTGTTTTAGATAATCTAGAACCGTTTTTCAGCTACGATGTCAATGTTTCGTGAAATATCTCCCCCGCCTCTACCAAAATCACCTGCCGCATTTTCAGTTTCAGCTAGGTTTTTTACATTATAGTAAACTTGTTTTGAGACTTTACGTAAGACTTCAATTACTTCCATCACAGAAATGAATTTTTTTGTAATTTAAATGAAAATAATTCAAATCTTTTATTTTCTATTGTTGTCTTTGTGAGTTAGTCTTCTTCTACTGCACCCTCAGCCTCTTTACGGGCATACTCCTTAACTAGTTGATCACGCTTTTTATCGAATTTCCCAATTTCCTCTGCTTCTCTTTTCTCATCACCTTGGTACACAGTTCTGATAGGCCACGGTATTCTAATGTCATACTTTTTGAATTCTTCGTACATGATTGTTCTCATTACACTTTTCATTTTAAACTGAGAACCATAATCTCGTACAAACACTCTGAGTCCAAAATCAAGTGCTGAATCGTTAAAATCGTTAAACCTTACAACGGGATCACCTACACTTACATGTAGTTCTTTATCACACCCACAACTTGGTATGTGTTCATCAAGGTACGGGCATCTTTTCTGTCTGGCGAGGTGGTTGCCCTGGTCATCCTTAACTTCTTTCATGGCACGTTTACCTATCTTAATTAGAATTGCTTCTACTTGCTTAGGATCGTTTAGATATGAAACTCCAACCCCAATACTGGCAGGAACAAGCTTGAACTCCTTAGTAAAGTTGATTATTTCTGCCGAAACGATTTGTTTTGTAGGAATAATTGCCAAAGACTCGTTGAGACCATGCCTGATATACGTAACTCTGGGTGTAATTTTGTATACTAAACCGTTGTATCCACTCTGTAGTGTTACCCTATCACCTACTTTGATAATCTTGTCTTTTCGTATCATGATATATGCAAAGTAATTTTCCATTGTTTCTTTTAGTGCAAGGCCTATACCAAGAGCAAGACCTCCTGTAGCTGTAGCTAAAACTACCAAGTCTACCCCCCACCATGTAACTATACCAAGTACTGTGGCAAGAAAAATCCCTATCGGGAGAATTTGTTTTGCAGATTTTGGAACTCCTTCTTTTTGCTTTCTTGCATATCCTGGGGGCCTTGAGCTTGGAATAATTGGTTCATAATTATTTTGTCTCTTTTGTTCCCGCCATATATCGATAGGGTAAATTTCTTCTGGCACAACACCTGGTCTTAGTTTTTGTCCAGTCTGGTTTTTTCCAGTTATACACTTTTTATAATATTTCTCATATTTTGCCCTCTCTGATTTTTTCCATTCTTCAAATGGATCATCTACTAGTTTATCGTAACTACCTACAGATAACCCATTGGCAGTACGATATTCTTCAAGAAATTTAAGACCCTCTTTTGTTTGAACATATTTTTTAAATTCATCATCTTTCATGTCGTAGGGAGTTGTCTTGGGCGGAATCCACTTGAGGCATTTGTGAAATAAATTATTATCGTCTGGAAATCCTCGCATGTCATACCACTTTTCGTAATCCTCTCTCTCCAGAATGGATTTGTCACGTTTTGTTAAAGCGATTGGAACTAGGTGTGATATCGTCCAACCAATTACTAATATGTTAATGGAATTAAGAATTTTTGCGAATTTTTCAGCAGCATCTAACTCAGCTGTACCCTCAATTATCTGCTCTTCTCCAAATAGCTCAGTAGTTTGCATGTATACATTAATGGATGATACTAAAACTATTGCAAAAAATGGTAGCACTGCTTTGCGCAAAAATCGAGAACTGTGTGGTCTTGAATAGTTGAATTTTTTGGATAGAACCCAATGGGAAAATTTATAGTAAATTATCCCGATAACTACCAAACCAACGACTAAAAAAGCAAAGGCTATTTGAAGAGACTCCGAAGAAGCTAGAAGCTGTGGTATGGTTTCAAACTCTCCTACAGAAATCCCTGAAATTTCTTCCTCAGCCATATTTACTTAATTAAGCCACAGTTTTATCTAGAATACAAAGGTTAAGGAGAATTGCTAGGAGTAATTATTAGTATATTTGAAAATACAAACCAAAAATGTTCAAATTTTATCTGCTAACCTTTAACAAGGGTTACGGCTTTTTATTATAAGTGACCTTACAAGATCAAAAACAAGAATCAGTTTGGACTGAAAATGAATCACCATCCATTAAAACTTACACACTTGCAAATTTCCGAAATCTTCCTGCGATTCAAAAAATGTCAGAAGAAAAACAATTTGAAATGGAAGTTGTTGGAAATGTATTACCGTTTAAGACAAACAACTTTGTTGTAGAACAATTAATTGATTGGAAAGATATTCCAAATGATTCAATGTTTGTATTGACTTTTCCTCAAAAGGAAATGTTACTTCCTAAACACTATGACCAAATGGCATCTACCCTAAAGAGTGGTGCTGATAAAAAAGAGATTCAAGAAGTAGCAAATCAAATTAGAATGCAGCTAAATCCACATCCAGCAGGTCAAATGGAGCTTAATGTTCCTACTTTAAAGGATGGTACAAAGCTTTACGGAATGCAACACAAATACAAAGAAACCTGTCTTTTCTTTCCAAGTCAAAGTCAAACATGTCATGCATATTGTAGTTTTTGTTTTAGATGGCCACAGTTTGTTGGTATGGATGAGATGAAGTTTGCCATGAAAGAAGGTGAACAACTAGTTCAATATCTAACAGAGCATCCTGAAATTTCTGATGTTTTGTTTACTGGTGGTGATCCTATGATAATGAAGGCTAAAATGTTTTCAACTTATATTGATACTTTACTTGATGCAGACATTCCAAATCTCAAAACAATTAGAATTGGTACCAAAGCTCTATCGTATTGGCCTTACAAGTTTCTAACAGATGATGACGCAGCTGAAACTTTGAATATTTTTGAGAGAATAACAAATAAAGGATTACACATTGCAATTATGGCTCACTTTAATCATCTTGTAGAACTTTCAACAGGTTCTATCAAAACCGCAATTAAACGCGTTAGAGAAACTGGTGCACAAATTAGAACACAATCACCACTTTTAGCTCACATTAATGACGATGCAGATATGTGGGCTGAGATGTGGAAAAAACAAGTTCAGCTTGGATGCATTCCATATTACATGTTTGTAGTAAGAGACACAGGAGCTCAACACTATTTTGGAGTTCCTCTAGTCAAAGCATATGAAATCTTTACAAGTGCCTACAAGAAAATTAGTGGACTTGGAAGAACCGTAAGAGGACCTAGCATGTCAGCAACACCCGGGAAAGTACTAGTTGATGGCATTCCTACAATTAATGGAAAAAAAGTTATTTCATTACGATTTTTGCAGGGACGAAATCCAGATTGGGTTCAAAAACCATTCTATGCTGAATATGATGAAAAAGCAATTTGGCTAGATGATCTTAAACCTGCATTTGAAGACAAATTCTTCTTTGAAGACGAATTTAAAACTAAATTCAAAATTATAAAAGAAAATTAGTTCAAATTTTCCTTTTTGCTAAATAGTTCAAATTTACTTACTAATATTGGTAAATCAGATCTTCTGTAAATACAAGTGGAAAATGGATTCAAAGGGCGTAATTCAAAAAATTAAAGATGAAAATGTTGTTTTTATCGACTTTTGGTTCGTAGACATTTTTGGTGAATTACACAGAATGGGAATGCCAAGCTATAACATATCTGAAACAAGTATTGATAACGGTCTTGAAAAATTAGATGCAAGCTCCATTCGGGGCTTCAAATCAGTAAACCAATCTGATATGATTTTAAAACCTGATCCATCAACATTTAGAATTCTTCCAAAAGACTATGATGAAGGAAACAGAAAAAATGCAAGAATTTTTTGTGATATTTATGAAGGAAACACAATAGAAGAAAAACGATACAATAGAGATTCAAGAGGAATAGCACAAAAAGCTTCAAAACAAATTGAGCAGTTTGGCCTTACTCATACTAATTGGGGTCCAGAGATAGAGTTTTTTGTATTTGATGCAATCAACATTTATCCTTCACCATATGGCGCAACTCATTCTTATGGTGGTTCAGGATATTCAATTGAATCCAAAGAATCTCCTTGGACAAAAGGAAATGTAAGCACTGCCATTGATCTTAAAGAAGGATATTATCCGTCTCAACCAAAAGATACTCTTGATGGTTTTAGAAAAGATGTTTGTGATGATCTTTACAATTATTTTGGAATAAAAATTGAAGCAGAACATCATGAAGTTGCAACCTCAGGACAATGTGAAATTAACCTAGTTTATGATGAAATGATTGTGATGGCAGATGCTGTAGTGTCTATCAAAAACCTGGTAAGAGTTAAAGCTAAGAGAAGAAATAAAGTTGCAACCTTTATGTCAAAACCAATTTTTGGTGATAATGCTTCTGCGATGCATACTCACCAAAGTTTGTGGAATAAGGAAACAAATGTGATGTATGACCCAGATGATGAAGTAGCACAAATGAGTCAAATTGGCCGTTATTATATTGGTGGAATATTAGAACATGCATCAGCACTCTGTGCAATAACCAATCCAACTACGAATTCTTACAAAAGACTCGTTCCTGGTTTTGAAGCACCAGTAAATATATGCTGGGGAATCGGTAATAGATCTGTTGCAATTCGAGTTCCAATGTATTACAGAAACCAAGAAAAAAGTAAGAGAATTGAATATAGAGTACCTGATCCAACTGCAAACGTTTACCTTTTAGAAGCAGCATTACTTTTAGCAGGACTGGATGGAATAAAACGAAAATTAGATCCGGGTGATCCTGTTGAGGAAAATGTCTACAAACTAACCTCTGAGCAAAAACGTAAATACAAAATTGGATCACTTCCTGTGTCACTAACGGGTGCACTAGATGCACTTCAAACTGACTGTAAATTTCTAGAAGATGTCTTCACTAAAGACTTTCTTGATAAATATATTGATCTAAAATATACTGAATTTCGTGACTTTGCCCAGACACCAACACCATGGGAGATTTCGATGTATTCTGATGCATAAAAAATTATTTTTTAGAGACATTTTTCCAAGGCTTTATGAAATTCAATATGCTGTTCATCTGAAAAACTATGATGTTCAGAACTGTCCGAATTCTTTCATTTCATCATATGACATACACTGCCAAGGTTTTTCAATTGAGGTACTTTCTGCATAAATTACAAGTGGAGAGATCACAATTACAATACAGCCTGTAATAATGAGAAAATTTAGTCGTAAATGGGTAATCTGACTAACCACCTGCCTAATTTATGCTCCCTATCAGGATTTCCCAATCTAAGTTGTTGATTCATAAATCCCAACCAGATTAAAGGGAATAATTCGTGGGAATTATGGTTAAAGAAGAACATGTAAAGGACAAATGTGCCCGCTGTGGGAAGGGCAAATTGGTTACAGATAATGAATCTGGCGAAATGTTTTGCTCAAACTGCGGTTTTGTAATGTCTGAAAAATTACAAGAATCTGGTCCGGAATGGAGATCTTTTACACAAGATGAACATGGTGACAGAGCAAGAGCCGGGGCACCAACATCACTAACTATGCATGATATGGGTCTTGCAACAATAATTAATCCAGTAAACAGAGATGCATCTGGAAAACCATTAACTGCTTCCATGAAAAGCACTATTGAACGACTAAGAACATGGGATAGTAGAAGCCAAGTTCATGAACCTGTAGACCGAAACTTTAGACAAGCATTTAGTGAGCTTAACAGATTAAAAGATAAGCTGGCAATTTCTGATGCAGTTATGGAAAAATCAGCTTACATTTACAGAAAAGCCTTAGACAAAGGTTTGGTTAGAGGAAGATCAATTTCCGCTTTGATAGCTTCTGCTCTTTATGCAGCTTGTCGTGATACAGCAACACCAAGGAATCTCAAAGATATTGAAATAGCTGCTAACATTAAACGAAAAGATATTGCAAGATGTTACAGATTACTTGTAAAAGAACTAGATCTTAAGATGCCTGTAACTGATTCAGTTCAATGTGTTGCACGTATAGCTAGTAAAATTGGAATTGAAGAAAAAGCAAAGCGTTATGCAATGCAAGTTTTAAAAAATGCTCAAGAACAAGAAGTTTCTGCTGGAAAGGATCCTATGGGTTTAGCAGCAGCTGCGCTATATCTTGCATGTGTTAAAACAGGTGAAGATAAAACACAAAGAGATATTGCCGAAGCTGCAAATGTAACAGAAGTTACTATAAGAAATAGATACAAAGGGTTAAAGGAAATACTAGATCTCTAAACTTTAGCTACCAAGTACCATCATTGATACTCTCTGAAATATGCTAAACATATTTCCTATTATCATATCAACAATTCTGTCACCAAATCTATCAATAACAAAATCAACACCATCACCTAAAATTCTCGTCTCTACTACAGTAAATATTTGGTCTAAAGTATTTTCTGCAATTACTTCTGATGTTTTACCACCATCAACTTCACCAAATATAGATGGCATTATGTCTGCAATAATATCTGGAGTTATTGCAGACATAACATCTGTTACTTTGTCAGGTGTTGGATCACGGATTACATTTTGAAATATTTGTGAATCCATAAATTAATTAACTGATTTCAAACCTATAACGAGTAGGTACTTTTTTTTACAATAGGCAAACCAATTTGGCTAATTATTGAAATACTGATTCCATTATGGAATGAAACATTTTTTCAAAAATTAACCTGAATCTTTTTTCTCAGTTTGAACATAACCACCTTCTAAGTTATCAGGTGGGGGAATTTTTTTTGCTCGTCCAAGCCCAATTGTTGTGATAACTACTGACATCATAATGATGAAAAATGCAATCTGTGGATATGCATCTGCATTTGGCAAACCAAGTGTAAGTGGAAAGGTTGCCAATACTGCAGCTGCCAAACCACGTGGGATCATCACTGTGGTAACTTTTTTATCTAGCAGCGAAAATCTTTTGGTTAAGGTAACTTTTGTTACAAAGATTCTTCCAACATAAATTGAAATTACAGCTAGTACACCAAATACAAAATATTCTATTCGTCCAAAGCTTGCCAACAATCCAACGAATACAAAGAAAAATGATCTAACCAAAAACGTCAATTGACTATGCATTGTATCATCAGTTCTGATTTCAGGAAGTTTGAATCGTAGATATCTTGAAAGTCGATATCTATTTCCTAACATTAATCCAAAAACAAGTGCAGTTAACGCACCTGATTCTCCAAACGATTTTGCCATAAAAAATAGTACAAAAAGGATTCCCAGTGTTAACATGTAGGAATGTTGTGCGTTTGCTAGTTTGGCTGTTACATACATCCAAGGAATTCCGACTCCAAGACCCAGAAGGAGGCCAACTGCAACTGCTCTTCCAAATGTAACTCCCAAAAGTTCTAAATCAAAATATCCTGAAAGAATAGCTTCAAACATGATAAAGGCAATGATAGTAGACAAGATATCCGTCAGTGCAGACTCAAAGCTAAGCATAGACCGTGTTTCTTCTGAAACTCGGATTTGTCGCACCAAACTAAATACTATGATAGAGCTGCTTCCACCAACTATTGATGAAAGTAAAATACTGTCAAGCCAATCCCATCCCAATCCATAATGTGCCAAAACAGAAACAATTACCATCGACACTGCAAATCCCAGAATTGCAATTATTACTGCAAAGTGTGCAGTCTTAACCATATGTCTAAGATCAAGATTAAGACCACCATCAAACATGATTATAATCAGAGCTAATGCAGCAAAGTATGGTACAATCTCGGTTACCACTTCTACTTGGATAATTCCAAGAATGGGTCCAATTATTACGCCAAGTATCATCAAAAAGGCAATATCAGGAATGCCAGTTTTTTTGAAAAAAGCCTCGCCTGCTACCCCAAGAAATATTGTAACTCCTGCAGCAAGAAGTACCACATGAGCAGCAGCTATAGACTCTTGTCCAGATAACGCTTCAATAGATTTTTGTAAATCAGCTAGTCCTTGTATAATAAAATTAGAATCTAATTGCTCAGTTGGTATTTCAGGTAGAGAAAATTCTTCAAAATATGATTTTATCATATCCAATATACTGAAAAATATTAGCTTCATTGTAGTATGATTTTTTTATGCAAGTCAGAATAAAAGAAGACTATGTCAAGCTAGGTTGATTCATTGATAATTCAGAGTATTGTTTTAATAAATTTGAAATTATACATATAACAGATACTGTCAAAATGGACCTAGTTTTTTCTGATATTCATGCAGACATTAATGCTCTTAATATGATCATGGAAATTGTAAACTCTGAAAATTTTAAAAAAAAATATGGTGAAATCTCAAGGATTCTGAATCTCGGTGATGTTTTAGAGAGGGGTACACATCCAAAACAGGTTTTAGACAAACTAGAATTACTAGCAGAAACCCTTCCAATATTCTCCGTAATGGGAAATCATGATGAGGCTTTTTTGTATGGAAGAAAAGTTAGTGGAAGCTCCCTTGAAAGTATTGATGCACATTTTTCTCTTACAGATAAGGAACTTGAATTTTTTAAAAAAAATAAAGATGAAACATACGGAACTCAAGAATTTATTGATAAAAAAAATAGACTGATTTGTGTCCATGGAGGACCCCTTGATTCAAAAAAGATCACCCCTAAAGATGCAGGACCAGAAGCTTGGTTGTATGAAAAAAGCTGGCAAAGACTTTCAGAAGAAGGTTTTGAATTTTTTAGTTATGTAGGCTACCATTACAAAGCTTTGTCTGCTTTTGAAGCCAAAAAAAACTTTGAAAACTTTGTAATCTTATGTGGTCATCAACATATGGAAGCTGCATTTGAACAAGACAGAAAAGGAGTTAATGAAATATTATCATCAACTACTCCCAACAAAGAAAAAATATCAAATTACATTCTCGAAAAAAAAGAATTTGAAATTAAATCTACAAGTAACTATTTGTTCAGATTAGGACTTGGTGGACCTGAGGGGTATCATGGAGTTGGAGCTTCAAAACCTCATTTTGGAATTATTCAATATAATCCAAAAAAAGTAATACTCTTTAACGTAAATCCATAACCTCAAATAATTGAGTGCTACTGAAATTCTTCGCAAAGACCACGAACAGATTAAAAGACTTGAAAAAGTCGTTTCAAAATGTTACAAGGAACTCTATGCTGGGAAAAAAATTCCTATTTCTGATATTGAAAAAATTACAATGATTATTTCTGAATTTTTAGATTCTATTCATTATTCCAGAGAAGAAGATTCTTACTTTCCTTGTGTAGCAAGTTACGATTCTTTAAAAAAAGAAATTCGAACTTTTTTAATAGAACATGAATTTGGTCGCAGAATAGCACAAACGATTTCAAAACATCTATCCAGGTGGAAAAATGGTGAAGATGCTAGAGAACCTGTTGCAAGATTTCTTAGAACTTATTCTATTTTTCTAAATGATCATATATCAAAAGAAGAAGATTTTTTTGCTGAGGCAGAAAAAACAGTTCTCTCAAAAGAAGAAGAAAAAGAAATGTATGAACAGTTTAGCTCAGTTATGGCAATTACAAAAAAAATTGAAGATATGATTAAAGAAATTGATTTTCTTGAAAATCAACCTTGGTTCAAAGATTAGAATCAAAATTAAACATCCCAAACAGAAGGATAACTATGAGAGAATGAGAAAAAGGGATTATTGGGTCGATTCTGTTAAAATTTATTGTTAAAGTAAGAAAACTGTCTTAATTTCAGGTAGTAAGTTCAGGTTTTACAGTCCATACGATAGCTAGAATCACAAATGGAATTGACACCATTACTGTAATTTCTAAAATGATTAACAGCTGAGTTTGAGCTGCCTCAGGAGGTGCTGTTAAAACCCATGGTAAGGGAAGGGTAATTACAAACCAAATAAGTGAAAGTAAGATAATTATCTCTAATTTTTTCTTGGTACGTGGCTTCACATTTTTTCATAGATTTTACTCTAATAATTTGATTTGCCAGAGGTGTATTTCTGGGATTGTTAGAATCTTATCCCAAACGTCCAACGTCGATTTATTATGAAATTAATACCACTTGCGATTCCAATTGAAATCAATGCTGCCAACATATAGTATACCAATAGAGACTCTACTAATAGATAGACACTTCCTAACTGAATTCCCATCCCCAACAAACTTACCCCTACAAATTTTAGGTAAATCACTATTGTTCTCTGAGAATTTTTTGAATCACTAAATGTCCAAAATTTGTTAAAAGTAAAATTCAAAGTAATAGATACTGAAATTGCAATAATGTAAGAAACAAGATACCATAAACCTACAAACTCGGTAAGAGAGTAAAGAAGGCCGAGATTAACCAGAACCCCACTGGCTCCCACGATGTAATACTTGACAGCATGTTTTGCAAAAAGCGATATTCTGTTTTTCTTATTTTGATCACTCAAATCCATGTAGCTTCTCAAGATTTCTGGTATTAATAAACAAAAGATTGAGTTCACCAATTAAGGACTAAATTATGTGTAATTTTGAAATTTTATGGTTAGATTTTTCCCGATCAATAATTTAGGCACAAAAAATTTTAAAATTTATTAAAAATTATTAAAAAAATTGGAAAGAAGTGTTAAATAGTTTAAAATCATATAAGAATTAATGCGGAAGGATGTAAATCCTATCGACTAAAACCGCGTGGCTTCACAGAACGAATGTGAAAGTCTAAGGTACTTTGATGCCTAGACCCCGAGAGGCAATCTCTCAAAGTTCTGTACGGGGGGTCACGCCACCTTTGTTTCTTAATTTGATGGAATAATGTCTATAGAAACTGAACCTAGCAAATTTTCATGAGGGTTAACTATTATTTTCAATTCCTGATTCTCATCTGTTCGGATATTTTTGGTTCCGATATATTCCCATGTATAGTAAACTGAAACACCTGTTTCATGAGGAGTTCCCTTTAATTTGAAATCCTCAGAAAAAGAAAATGAACTCCCTTCCAAGGATACTGACAAAATTTTCGGACTATCTCCATTTGGAGTAAATCTGAATTGGAAATCTCCTTTTGAAATATCAAAAGTATCTGTAAAAATTCCCTCCTCATACAAGCTAGGATCTGCTAGAGTGATATGATAAATCTCAATTTTTTTTTCCTGAGAATCCGAAGAAAATATTCCAGCAAAAACTGCTAATCCAACCGCAATTGCCAAAATGATACCAACTAGACTTTTTTTCAATGGACTTTTCGGTGAATTTTCCTTTGTAAGCAATATTTAAATAGAAACCCTCTAATCTACGCATAAAATGCAAAAATGTCCTCTCTGTGGAGAAATGATAAACAACGGATCTGCCGTACATAATCACATTAAAAAAATTCATCCTCAAAGGACCACTCTCTTGAATATCTAGATTCGAACCTAGTTTTTTTTACTAAAATTTTTGTTAGTGAAATTTTATGTCCAGTGAATCAAAATTCACATCTTGAATTAAAAATCTATTATTACAGAAAGCCACGTGCCAAATTTCCAAAAAAAGTGGTCATCGTCACCAAGCCCAGGATTAGGAGAAAAAATCACTGATGCTATAAAACCCAAAGGTGCCTTGAAGCCAAGAGTAGAAATGGCTGTAAAACGACTACAGGCACAGATTTCAAAACTAGACAATATGCTTACAAAATTAAAACAAAGAGATGAAAAGCTTTTCCAAAGAATTGTTACCGCTACTCAACAACATGATACTCATACAACTAAAGTATTATCCGGCGAACTAGTTGAGGTTCGAAAGGTTAGTAGAATTCTAGGAAATGCTCGAATGGCCTTAGAACAAATTGAACTTAGATTAACAACTTTCCACGATCTTGGAGATACTGTAGTAACTATTATGCCTACCATAGGTCTAATGAAGAGTCTAAAATCATCTCTTGTAAAGTTCATGCCAGAGGCAGATCAAGAAGTAACTAGAATGACAGAAATGTTAGGAGGTCTTATGACCGAATCATTTTCCGGAGATACTTCATTTGGCATAGAACCAACAACAAATGCAGAGTCTGAAAAAATACTACAAGAAGCTACCGCAGTTGCAGAATCAGCAGTAAATGAGAAGTTTCCATCAATGCCTGTAGAACAGGCAACCCCCTCAACTTCTTCCACAAAAAACATGTAGTTTTTAATTTTTAGCCATTTTTTCAATCTACAAAAATTTAATTTTCAAAAAAAGAAAAAACTATGTAACTAAGATTCTATTTTGGTCTAGAATCCTTAAAGTTCTTGATTCTTTCTCCTTCTGAATTTATTATACTATCAATTCCTGAAAGTTTACTTCGAAAATTATTGATTAGATTTCCCACCTCATCTGCTTCACTTTCTACTGCAGATCTTTTCCTGGTAAGATTTTGAATTCCTTGCTTTTCTTCTTCGATATATTCACTAACTTTCATGAGCTTTTCTTTGAGATTTTTGACATCAACTGACTCGTCTTCAATATCTTTTTCAAGAACGGTTCTTTTATCCTTTAGATTTTTTATCATCAAACCAACATAATCTATTGCTTCTTCCAATTTTACTCGTTTATCCATCAAGGCTCTAATCCCAATTTCACTTGCACTGGAACTTGAAGTATCTGATTGGGATTGAATTTCGGGTTGGGCTGGGGCTTGGGGAATTTCTTCAGAAGGAGTTTCAGTAGTAGGTTCTGGGGAAACCTCTTGACCTGAAGAATATTCTTTCTCACTAACTGGTCTTTCTTCTACCATTTCCGAGCCGCCAGCGTCTTCCTCTTCCTTTTGTTTTCTGAATTTTTCAAACATACAGTCTAAAATTGTGTGCATCATATCGAATAAAAAGTTAGAGATATGAGAAGCTGACAATAAGCTTTCTAACAATAAATCCTCTTCAATAGGAAAAATTTTGGAATTTTTGCCCCCGCGTCAAAATACTGAAAAAATGGAGTTTTTTGAGGGTGAAACACCCGTTCCGCTATGCGTTCCGCTTTGAGGTTTCAAAATGTTCCTCATAAATCAGACATTCGTATACTATACCATGTCAAAACAACAATACAGATCCGAAATGGGCATCATGGGAGATATCTTAGATGTTACCATGGAAGGTGGAAGAAACGGAGTCATTGTTTCTGCAATATCCAGAAAAGCCAATCTTTCTCACTATGCTGTACTTGATAAATGTGAGAAGTTAGTTGAAGCAGGATTGGTAGATTCTGTAAAAAACGATCGAAATAGGTTATTTATGATGACCGAAAAGGGAGTAAGATTCTTCCAAGAATTTCGAAGATTCCAATCTCTTGTCGAATCCATGAATCTAAGATACTAGTCTATGAAGCAAGAAGTAATACTTTCCCAAAGGCAGGACTCTCCTCCAGAGGATGGAATGCTTTTTGTAAGGACTACAGGTATCCTGACAACAATGGTTCGAGCCCCCCTAATTTTAGTTGGCTTGATGCTTGTTGCCATAACGATACCTGCCCAAATCTCTTTCGGCTTAGTTCGAAGTCTTGACCTTACTATTTACCCCGATGGAACAACTCATGTTTATTCTGAGATTTCAGTAGATCCTCTCGAACCAGACTTTGAAGTAAATCTTTTTGGTCCCACCGTAAATAATTTTGTAGCTGAAGATGAAAATGGATTCTTCCTATCTGGACAGATTGAAGGCAATAAAGCCATTGTTGAAACTCTAGGTTCTTCAAAACTTTCGATAGATTATGACGTTCATGATCTAGTTTCCAAAGAAGGAAGAATTTGGTCATTTAATTTGGATTCTCCAACAGATTTTACTCTTTTAATGCCAAAAAATATCGTCATAGTTGGAATGAGTAACATTCCACTTAATATGGAGATTGAAAATGAACAATCAAAACTTTCCTTATCAAGTGGCCCTATTGAAATTAACTACTTTTTTGGTGTGTCTAATCCAATTCTAACCCCTACACCAGATCCAGAATCTGATAACTCCCTTTTCTTAATCATTGGGGCAGTAGTTATAGCAGGAGTAATTGCCGCAGTTTTTATGAAACGCGTAAAACTTTCTCCTCAAAAGAAAATCTCAGATACCGCTCAATTAGAAAAAATTGAGGAAAAACCACTTGATGTAGAGACCATCTTTAGTTCAAAACCAGATTTAAGAGAAGATGATAAAGAGCTAATCAACTTCCTTTATGCAAATGGGGGAAAAGCCTATGAAAGTGAATTACGCAAAAAATTCCTTCAACCCAGAACGACCATGTGGAGAGCAGTAAAACGATTGGAAAGATATGGAATTGTAGAAATTAAGAAAAAGGAATTACAAAACCTGGTCATATTAAAGAAAAACTTGGAGGATGAGCAATGAAAAGAAAAATTTCTTCTTTAGCTTTATTGGTTTTAGTCGCCAGCATGATTGTTGGCAGTATCCCAAACTATGTTTATGCAGCTTCACAATCTGATTCTTTAATTAGAATTGCAACTCAAGCAAGAGATCAGATAAAGATTCAACTGGACAAGATTGAAGATATCTCAGATGATCTTCAATCAAAATTTGATGAAGGTTCTGCTCAAGTAGATTTTCTCATACTAGTAGTAGAACAAGATGACGATGCTACTGCTAGGCAACATTTTCTATCTGCAATGAAAATATTTAACGAAATCAGTCGAAAAATGTCTGAACAACCAACCCCAGAAGCCACTTTATCTGCAAGGCCCGCTTCTAACATTACAAACGAAATCGATAGATTAGAAAGATACATTGATCGACTAAAAGAAATTGCTACTAAAAATAATGTATCATATGATTTCTCTGAAATTGATGAATTAATCATTTCTGCAAGAAATGCTATTTCCGAAGGTAACTCTGATGCTGCATATACTAAAACTGAGAAAATAAAACAGGCTACCATTCAAGTAAATCAAGCTCTAAAAGACAAAACAAAACAAAGTACTACAGATAGAGCAAAAACTTTTGCAGGAAAGCATTTGGTAGAACTTGATAAACTCATTACTCAAGCACAAGAAATTGGAGTTTCTCAAACCACTCTAGACCGATTAATCCAAGCCAGACAAAATTTGGATAATGCTTCTAATGTAGGACATATTATTCAGCAAGTAAAACACATTATCTCAGTCACAGAACAATATGAGGATACTAAAGTTCAGAGGATAAAATCACGAATAAATCACCTTGAAGATAATTTAGATCAACTCTCAAAAACCTCAGACACTTCTGAATACGAAAAAGCAAAAACCATGCTTGAAGAACTAAAGCGCCTTGTTTCAGATAATAAACTTGAAGATGCGATAAGAATGCTACACCCACTTAATAATTTGATTAATGATATTGAAAAAACTAGCAGATCAGAAGACAAGAAAGCTTCTAGAGACGTAAAATTAGAACAAACTAAATCTTTAGCCGATTCCAAAGAAGAAAGAATAAAAAGTAAAATTCAAAATCTAGAAACTGAATTAAATCAACTTGCTGAAAAAGTTAAAAATCCTGCAGGGAAGAGATGGCTTGAAAGTGCTTTTTCATTAATCGAAGATGCAAAATCTCAATTAGATGATAATCCAGATGAAGCTTTAAAGAATATTAATAAAGTTCAACAACTTTTGAAAAGAATTCACAATACAATTCGATAAGTTATCATAAACTTCATATACATTTTCTAAAAGAGGTCAGTTACATGGCATCTAAGCAAATTTGTGTAGGAGTTGGAATTCCTATGATAGTTGTTGGAGCTTTGATTGCACTTTTGTGGGCTCCCCTAGAACCCGAACTATCAGAAACGGTAGAATTTGTTGGAAGTTTAATAGGCATATTAGGAGTGGTATTTTTCATATCTGGACTATTTTACACCAAGGAACCTGTTCTTCATTAAGCCCTAGATAGAAACAAATCTAATTGAATAAATATCAAACAATGTTAGATGGCCTACTTGAAAGTTAGAATCTTTGAAATATTTACTTCAATTGAAGGTGAAGGAATTCTTTACGGAACAAAAACTTTGTTCGTAAGATTGGCAGGATGTCCTTTTACTTGTTTTTACTGCGATACTGCTGAAGCACTTCCTATGGATTCAGGCAAAGAATACACAATCGAAGATGCATGTAATCTTATTGAGAAAAATTTGGAAGAACAAACTTACAAAGTAAATTTTACAGGGGGAGAACCACTTGTTCAATATGAAGCTGTTACAGAGATGGCCAAATATGTTAAATCTAAGAATATCTCAACATATCTTGAGTCATCATGCTTTGACTCTAGCAAATTTTCACATGTTCTACCATTCATCGATTTTGCTAAAATTGAATTTAAAACACCAGATGCAGAATTTGTAGATTCTAATCACTATGCTAATCTAATGGAAAATGCATTGGATTGTCTTAAGAATGCTATTGCTTCAAATAAAGTAACTTATATCAAAATTGTTGTAAGTTCAAAAACTAAATTGGATTTCTTTAAAGAAATTGTTGAAAAAATTTTCAAAACTACTTCAAAAAATAAACTTTCGGGTTTCTTCATTCAACCTACTTTTGGCATTGCAGAACCAAGTTTAGACCAGCTATTGAAATTCTATGATCTTGTCTATCCATATTACAAGGAAGTAAGAGTAGTTCCCCAGCTACAAAAGCTCATTGGAATACCATAAACTAGTGGCAAAGTGTCAAATTTAGGTAAAACTTTCAAATATAACTAAGGATTTTTCTTTTTAGGAAGATGGACAAAGAACGAGTAAAAAAACTAGTAAGAGAATTAATTATAGAGATTGGAGAAGATCCAACACGAGAAGGTTTACGTGAAACACCAGAACGAATAGCTGAAATGTATAAAGAAATTTTTGGAGGCTATGATACAGACTCAGAACTTTCCATCCAATTCTCAGAAGATTCAGATGTAGTAATTGCAAAAGATATCCGGTTCTATTCCATGTGTGAACATCATATGTTACCCTTTTTTGGTAAAATCAATATTGCATATTCCCCAAATGGGAGGGTATTTGGAATCTCTAAACTAATTCGTCTTGTAGAAAAATTCTCCAAAAGATTACAAATCCAAGAAAGACTCACAAAAAATATTGCCGATGAACTTTATGCTCAGGGGGTAAAAGGAGTAATTGTTATGGCCGAGGCCGAACACCTTTGCATGAGAATGAGAGGGGTAAGAAATGATGCTATGATTAGCACTGCTGCTTTTAGAGGAATTTATGAAAAGAAAGATGAAAGAAACAACATAGTACTCATGATTCGCAAGGGATCAAACGAGTCTTTAAGACTTTGAAATTAGTGAATAAATAAATAATCTAATTCGATCACAAATTTTGTGGTAACACATGATAATATTTACATCCCAGGGGAATCATTTCCTCATTGGATCTGGTTTGTAATTGAATTTGCAATAGTTGTTGGAATATCAATTTTAATTTCAAGACAAATTATGACAGCTTTTCAAGAATTTGACGAACCTACACAAAACTGGATTTTTTGGGGAATTGTGAGTGTCATGTTCATTGCCTGGTATATTATTATTCGGGGTCTAATTCTGAAAAAGTCAATATTGAAAAATCGATAGTTAAAAACACAACTTCTTTCATTTCCTTATCTTAGATACTTCGTTTTATCAGGAATCCCTGCTTCTACAAATGCAGCTTTACGGTTATTACATGATTCACAACTACCACAATGAAATTTTTTGTTGGAATAACAACTCCATGTTTTGAAAATTTTTTTTCCTAAAACCTTGTATCCTTTTTTTAATACTTGACTTTTTGAAAAACCATGTTTGAAAGGTGACCAAATTTTAATTCTCTTTCTCAATCCAACTTTAATCCCATCAATTTCTCCTTGATTGAGAGCTTGTTCTAATTTTTGTGAAAAAACCGGCCTACAGTCAGGGTAATTTTTATCTCCTTTATGTGCTCCATAAGCTACTAAAGATGCATTAAGTGTGAATGCCCAGGCAGATGCAATTGACAAAAATATGGCGTTTCTAATAGGAACAACAATCGAGTAATCAAATTTACTTGGAATATTTTTTTTTGAATCTGTAAGTACATTTGTTTCTCCATAAAGATTCTTCATAAAACTGATATCAACAATTTTGTGCTCCTTAAAATTAAGAATTTTTGCAAAATATTTTGTTTTTTCTATCTCTTGATCCGCTCTTTGTCCATATAAAAACGAAATTCCATAGAGTTCATATTTTGATTTCAAAAATGCACAAGTGCATACAGAATCAATTCCTCCACTAAAAACTACAACAGCTTTTTTCAATATATTCACCAAAATTAAGAAAATTCAGGTTTTGATAATGTATGCTCCTTTACATGGCTTGCAAATTTTTATCTCACATTTTGTATTGACTGATGCAAAACCTTGTTCCATTGATTTACTAATTTTCTTTAGGTTAGATTTTCTTGTTGCAAAAGCAATTATCGAAGGCCCAGCACCACTAATAGTTACTCCTAAAGCTCCCGTCTTTAGAGCATTTTTTTTCACTTTGAGAAATCCCGGTATCATTTGTTGCCTTGCAGGTTCTACTATAACGTCTTTAACAGAATTTCCAATAAGGATTGAATCTTTTTTCAAAAATCCTACAACCATTGCGGCTGCATTTGATAAGTTTGTGATACTATCTGTAATCTTAACCTTGGTAGGAACCAGACTCCTAGACACTTTGGTTTTTTTTGCAGGTACTTTGAGTTTTGGGATTGCTAAACATAATACTAGATCTTTTGGCGGTTCAATTTTGATTACGTCAAGAGGTTTTGTTTTTACTATTACAAATCCTCCCAATACCGATGCTGCTACATTATCATAGTGAATTGAACCTGCACTAGCTTTTTCACCTATACCTGCAAGCTCTACAAGTGAATTTGACTCTAAATTAAGCCTAAAGAGTTTGTTTAAAGCAACAGCAGTAGCTGCAGCTGACGCTGCACTACTTCCCATTCCAAAACCTGGCGGTACTCCTTTTTTGATTTTAATTTCAAGTCCAGATTTAATTTTGAAAAGTTTTACCATTTTTATAGCAACAAGACCAGCAGTATTTTTTTGTGTATTTTTTGGAATTAAATCTGATGAAATAATTTTAATTCCTTTACCTTTTTTTGTGATCGTCACTTGATCAAAAAATGCATCTAGTGCAAGACCAAAAACATCAAAACCAGGACCTAAATTTGCTGTTGATGATGGAGCCCTTACAGTAATACTTGATTTCATTAATCTTCCACCTCTTCTCCCAAGTTAATGATTCTACTTAATGCGCTTTCTAAATTAACCATACCTTCTCCAGTAACATTTGAGATAGGAATCAAACCTTGTGCAAAACCTCCAAGATTCAAACCTCTTAAAATATTGGTAGTAAGTGTGTATGTTTCACCGTCAGCTTCTTTTGAAATAGCGTCTTCAAGTACTTTCAAGTTAGTTGACCAACTGAGAATTTCCTTGAGCTTATTTCCAATTAAATCAGTTTTTGTAAGGACATTAACGTTTGGCAAATTAAGTCTTAATTTTATTGAAGTTGCCAATAATGCTACTGAAACAAAATTTACTGGAGTGGTAATCAAAGCACCATCATACAAGAAAATATTGACCTTTTCGGAACTATCAAAGCTCTTAACTAAAAAGGGACCGCTAGTTCTATAAGCAAACAATTCAATTTGTCCTGGAGTATCCACTAATAGATAATCAGGATTTATTTTAAAAATTTCATCTTGAAAAACATCAATTTTTGAAGCGATTAGATCATTTGCCATTATCATTGCACCGTTTGGTCCTAGATCATATTGTTTCATAATAGAAACCACATCAACATGATCTCTGGCATCAATATCACAAGCGTAGGGTAGGTTTTCTACTCCAGGATCAAGATTCCATATTGCAGCAAAAGCACCGTTTGTGGTGTAATATTCATAAATTTTTGATGTAAGTAATGATTTTCCTGAACCTGCTGTACCTGTAACAAAAATAATTTTCAACCTTTTCGATGTACTTTTTTTTTGATTGGCTTATATTTGAATCCATGAGAAAACCATAGAATGAATTGGAGAATTGTTGCCATACCGGCTAGTACAATTCCTATCATCATAATTGCTATTCATTTTGACATAAAACTTGAGGATTTATTTTCAATTGGACTTTTTCCATTTATTGCAGCTGTTGCTTTAATGATGGGAAAACTTGTCTTGCAAGGTTTGAAATTTGGTTATATTGCAAGAACATATCTTGGAAAATTTGAATCTCTAAGTAAATTAACTGGCGTAAGGATGGGAAGCGAATTCATAAAATTTACTACGCCGATGTTTATTGGAGCGGAATTTATAGTAATATACTGGCTACATAAAAAGGGAATTTCTCCATCAAAAGCTTCTTGGATTGCTATATTGGATATTGTAACTGAAGTTCTAGCCGGTGGTGCATTGTCCATTATTGCAGGAATACTTGCTTTGATTAATGGAGCAATTCTAGTTGGTATAGTAATTCTTTCAACCAGCATTTTTGTTACAACACTATGGTTAGTTTTGTTTCTTCTTTCATCAAAAAGAACTTTTCATTTACCAGGATCAATTTCTAAACTTGTCATAAAAATTGGAAAAGAAAAAGGCATTAAATACGTAGAAAAAACCAATATGTGGATAAAAGAAGTTTGTGATATGAGTAGGCAAAACTTGCGGACACCAAAATCTAGGAAGGTGTTTGTAAATGGTTTCATTATATCAATTGCATCTTGGATTTGTTACGGTGCATCATTTGTGATCATAGCATATGGTACAGGTTATTTCATTGGAATTTTTGATTCTATTATGGCGGTAATGGGTGCAAACGCAATAGGTAACTTACCAATCACTGTAGGTGGTTCTGGATTAGTAGAAGTTGGAATTGTAGCATATTTGAATAACCTCAATCCATTTAATCTTGAAATTCCTGAAGAAAGTATACAGTGGTCTGCTGTTATAGGATGGAGGCTGGCAACATATTACGTGCCTATAGGAATAACGTGGATTTTGTTAGTAAAACTTGCTTTAAGTAAATACAACAAGCCTACAATGTCGTAGAAACTGCTTTATTTTTAGATAGTTTCTTTGTTTTGTGGAGTTTAGAGATAAAGTCGTAGTAATTACTGGTGCATCTAGTGGAATTGGAGAAGCATCAGCAATCAAATTTGCTAAAAAAGGTGCAAACATCGTATTAATTGGAAGAAGAAAAGAAAAGCTATTTGAGGTAGAAAAAAAAATTTCAGAATACAATGTATCAACAATAGTTTGCACTTGTGATGTATCCCAGAAATTACAAGTCAAAGAAATGAGTAGAAAAGTTGAGGAAAAATTTGGAAATATCGATGTCTTAGTTAACAACGCAGGTTTTGCAATTTACGGAAAAGTAATCGATCTAACTATTGAACAAATAGAATCTCAAATGGCTACTAATTATTTTGGTATGGTTTATTGCATCAAAAATTTTCTCCCAAAAATGGTGGAACAAAAATCTGGTCATATAGTGAATGTAGCATCTGTTGCTGCAAGTTTTGGACTTCCTGGAATAGTCTCATACTGTGCCTCCAAATTTGCTATGCTTGGTTTTTCAGAAGGATTACAACATGAACTTAAAGAAACAGGAGTGCGAGTTACAGTTGTTAGTCCTATTATGGTCAGGACAAATTTTTTCGATCATCCTTCTTTTGATTCAATGCCCAAATATTCTACAACATCATTAAGTGCTGATACTGTTGCAAAAACTATTGTTAAAGCTGCAAATTCTTCAAGATTAGAAATAATTGTACCATCTTTGGTAAGAGGTGCTGTTTGGGCAAAGCATACATTCCCATATTTAATAAATCCAATATTGGGTTCGGCATTTAGAAAAAGATTTGAGTCTAGTAAAAAAAATTAAAATTATTCTTCTAATTCTGGTGCAGCTTTGTCTGCACCAACATCCAAAAGCTCTAATTTTTTTAAATTAAATTGGTAGATTGCATCCATTTCAACATCTTTTTCTTTTTTTAGATAGTCAGTTACTTTTTTACTCAATGGAGCTTTCATTGATTCAAAAGTAAATTCGTATACTGTGCCTCGTTCTAAATCAGATGTTTTGACATTTTTTGGCAAATCAAATGTTACTATACGTCTTCCATCCTCAACTGGTTCGTAAAGTTGTGCATCAGCTTTCCCGTCTTTTTCATAAATTTCAAGAAGATATCCAGTTGTGCTTTGTGATTTTGGTTTTTCAAACTTTGCGTTTTTAATTTCGACTGTTACCCACTCTGGCATGTCTTCTTTCTTTTTTACCATATTTATCATTCAATCCTATCTTTGCTGTTTGTCTTTCTTACTTTTTTGCCACCAATCTAAATAATCATATTGTCTGTCTTCACGAGTCGATTCCCGTCTGTTAAGCCGATCGCGTATATCACTTACCTGTTCACGTGTAGCGTATAATCCACACTTTTTACAAATAAAATGTTTAGTTGCTGGATCAAACTTCATTGGGAATTCACCTTCAAAAGTTAAATTTGTCAGTGGCGGAGCTTCACTTTCACCTGAATCTGCTTGGCTAGCCAATTCAGCTTTCTTCTTTTTTGCTGTACATTCTGGACAATCAGGCAATGCTGTCCTCACAGAATTTTTCCATAAAAGCGTTCCCACTTTGAGTTACGATCGGTTAGAAAAGTATCTAGTTTAGAAGATTTTCTGGTACGCGGTTTATATCGTCATCCCTTTCGGTCAGTTCGCCCATCGAACATCCCGCGTACCAGTTCAATCTTTTATTTGTAGAAATCATTATTATTTCTTGTTTTCTAGAATTTCACTAGCGATTTTAGCTGTCTTTTCTGCTCCATTACCTACAAAATTGCTTGCAAACTCTGCAAGTTTTTCTTGATACTTATTATAATTATTTTTGATTTTTGTGATTCCTTTGAGAACTTGCTTTTCGTTTTTTGCTAAAATACCTAGATGCCTTTCTTCTGTCCATTTTAACTGATTTGTGTGTTCGTCATATACTGGAATTCCTATAATGGGTTTTGCGTTTGCACCTATTAATTCACCAATAGTTGTATGTGAACCATTTATGACAGCATATTTACATAATCTGAAAATTGTATGTTTTTCTGCTTCAGTTAATAATCCAACATCAATTTGAATCCAATCAATTTTTCTCTCAAATGCTTCAGTGATAGAATATTTTTTCCCATCTTTTCCTAACACTCTGTCTATCGAAGGATCGTTTCTAGCATGTGAAATAATTCTTTTTTCATTTTTCATTTCGGCTTGATGAAAGACATTTTCATATTTTTTACCAGTAACATCATTTGTGGATCTACTCCCTGTTCTCATCCAATAACCAAAATCTTGATCAACAATTAATTTCTCTAGATCTGAATTTGGTTTTGTATTAGTATTTTTGCTATTAGCAAAATGTCCTACATATACAACTTTATTCATAATCTTTTGAGGAAAATTAAGATTATATTCACATATTGTATATGGTGGAGGAGAATCAGCAACAATTATCTTGGTGGCTTTTGCCATTTGTTTTGAAATAAAAATTAATGAGGGATAAAAATAAAATTTAGTCTTCCATAATTTAGGCATAAATTGATTTGTAATAAACAGACTAGAAATTTGACGATTATTAGCTAGTATGTTAGAGCCAACATCTCCATCATTAATAACTAAATCAAACTTTTCTTTATCATACAGTTTGCGTTCTTCTTTCAAATAATCAGGAATTTGTTTTAAAAGAGGTGGATTTTTTGAAACAGGCACAAGAAGATTCAGTATAGACAGTGTAACACTTGGTCCTAATTCTCCTTCGACAGGTGTTGGCATATGAATTTCGTGAATACGATTTTCTTGTGATGGAAATTTTTGTAGTAATCTTTGATAAATTTCTCCTTTACTGGAATAATGGATTTCGTGTTCATCTTTTAGGAAGTTGGATAGATGACTGTTCAAAGCCATCATCCTTGAATAATGTCCTAATCCCCATGGATAAATGAATTCTCCTATCTTTATCACATATTCAAATTCATTGATGCGGTTTAAATTTTCAATGATTTACTTTCAATGAATCAAGAATTTCATGAACGTTATTTGGGCCTATAGTAACCGAAATCTTTTTTCTTGTTTTTAATGCATGATTTGCACACTTTTGAATCTCTTTTTGAGTATTTGTATATCGATTAAATTTCATTTTACCCAACTTTTCAATCTTTGGCAAATATTTTCCTAATCCAATCGCCTTTGCATTTTCTAATAAATTATCATCAAGTCCTGAAAGAGGAAAAAGCGGGAATAGTTTTTTCTGTAAAATCCTCTTGAAATTATTATCTATGAACCATTGAGGGAAAATTAAGGGAGAAATTGCTAAAGAAATCCTGTTCACCTTATTTAATTTGGCAACCGACAAAAGAATTTCTGTAATTGTTTCGATCATTTTCAAAAAACTTTGTGAACTTTTTCCTTTAATTGTAATTTTAAAAAATTCCAAGTCTAAATTGGATTGTATTGTACGAGGAATTATTTTATTTAAAATTTTGACTAAATTTAATAAATCGTTTTGATTTCTATAACATACAATTATCTTAACATCAAAACCTTCTTTAATTGTTTCAAGACAAGATACAGCTGACAGCTCATCGTAAATTCCACAAACTATCTTTTCATTTTGAGAATTATACGGAATTCCACCTAATCCTTTGTCTGTAAAAATACAAACGTATGCATTAGACTTAGTTAGATATGTGTATAGTAATTTGTCAAACTTTTCTTCTATTCCAGGTTTTGCTCCAAGTTTAGAGGTTTTTTCAATTAAAGAGGATGTTGCAGAAATTTCAATGTCCTTTGGGATATAACCAGATGAATAACCTTCAACTTTAACAAAAAATTTGTCACCTTTGAGCAAAAGATTAGAACCAATTTTTGTAATTTCTGCAACTACTGTATCAAAATCATTTTTTACACATTTTGCAATAGCGGTTCTTTCAATTCCATATAGTAAATTTATCGCAGATGAAGCAAAGACCGGATCGTTAGCATCAAGGACTATTATTGAGTCATCTATTCTAATTTTTTGAAATTTCTGGTTTCGAATCTTGAGGATTTTTTTAACGTTAGACAAAAGTGAAGCTACCTTATTTTGGGTAAAAACTGAAGGAAATACCACTACTGATGCATTATCACTCATCCCGTCAGTTATCCCAAAGCGGTTTATAATTTTAGAATAAAATCAAATCTTTTAACCTCGTAATAATTATTAAACATCCCAACGCAAATTCATTCATGAGCAAATTCACATCTGACGAGATTGCAGAATTAAACGAGAAACTAAAAACTCCTCATGAAGTCCTAAAATGGGCATTGGATAACTTGCACCCAAAATTAGCTTTAGCTTCAAGTTTTGGAGCAGAGGATGTTGCAGTAATTGATATGATGACTAAAATTAATCCAAAGGCTAGAATCTTTACTCTAGATACTGGTAGGTTAAATCAAGAAACTTATGATGTGATGGATGAAATTAGGAAAAAATACAATGTTAACATTGAAGTTACATTTCCTGATGTTGAAGAAGTAACAGAAATGGTTCGCGTAAACGGCATGAATCTATTTTATGATAGTCCTGAAAACCGAAAACTATGTTGTGGTATAAGAAAAGTTCATCCACTTAACAAGATGTTAGATACTTTAGATGGTTGGATTACGGGACTTCGAAGTGATCAAACAAACAATAGAAGCGATGCAACAAAAATTACCATCGATGAACAACACAATAGTATGATAAAAATTAATCCGATAATCGAATGGACTTGGGACCAAACTTGGGATTACATAAAAGCAAATAACATTCCGTACAACAAATTACATGATAAAGGATATCCCAGCATAGGATGTGAACCTTGTACAAGAGCAATAAAACCTGGTGAAGATCTAAGAGCAGGTCGATGGTGGTGGGAAGGAAAATCAGATCGAGAATGTGGCCTGCATATGGAACATAACAAATAGACCTTGTCACA
>JADNRU010000017.1 GCA_016276965.1 Nitrosopumilales archaeon
CCCAGTTAAGTTTAGAATCAACCCTAGTTTGATACATATCTCTCAATTTGCGCAATTCGCTTAATTCTTGGAAATCATTGCTCTTTTCAGACATGGATCCATAAGGAAATAGGATTTAGAAAAACAATTCGTATCAAATGTTAATTGCCATTTCCTAAATACTCGCCTGTTTTTAAATGTCATCAAGCACTCAAGTTCGCAACAAAGTTCAGAAGGGGGTTTTTTCCTCAACAAATTAATACAAACCCCTTTGTTATTCAACGGCTATGAACGTAAACGTTATCGTGATTGTACTATTTATGACAATAATTGGAATGATTGCCCAGCCTACTTTTGCGCAAGAGTTTGAGGAACCAAATTACACTATACGTCGTGGAGAAGTTACAGATTTTAAGATAGACCCAATAACTACATCCCTAACAATTTCGCTAAATCCCAGAGCCAATGGAGAATTAACCATAACATTACCAAGAGATTTGATCGATGCAAAAATTGGTTCTGAGGATAGTGATTTTATCATCTTAATGGATGATTTGGAAATTTTTTTCTTTGAGGAAACCTTAACATCGTCTGATAGAACAATTACTATTCCATTTGGAAGATTTAACTCTGAAATAATAATAATCGGAACACAGGTGTTTTCCCAACAAGCTCCTTTACCAACTGTCACTGCACAACAACTAATAGATGAGAAGATAATATCAGAACTAGAGTCAGAAATACCTGAAGGTAAAGCAAAACTTTTGGTATTTTCTAACACTGAATGGTCAGGAGCACTTCAGGCTTCGGGTTTTGATTATACTGAAATAAATGGTGAAGGTGACATAACTATCATTTTTGGATGCGAAACGACCCTAATACGTCAGGGAATTTTTGCTGCAAAATTACAAAAAATGACGGAAGGTGGTTACTTGAAAATTGTTGCAATTCAGAATAAAATAATTATGGATCAAAAATCAACAGAGGTGGAATTTGCAGAAGTGTTCATAAATGGTAATTGTGTTTCTGGTTCTGGAACTGGCCCTGGAGGAGGTGCGTGTCTCATCGCTACGGCTACCTTTGGTTCAGAATTAGCCCCACAAGTCCAAGAACTCAGAGAAGTTAGGGATAACATAGTTCTCAATTCAAGAGTAGGAACTGCCTTCATGACAGGATTCAATCAACTCTACTATTCTTTTTCTCCCACAATAGCTGATTGGGAGCGACAGAGTCCAGTCTTCAAAGAAATTGTAAAAATGGCAATTACACCCTTAGTAACATCGCTATCTATTCTAAATTATGTTGATATTGATTCTGAAGAAGAAGTGCTAGGATATGGAATTGGTGTTATACTGTTGAATGTAGGAATGTATTTTGTTGCACCAGCAATGATACTTCATTCTATACGACGTAAATTGATTTAACGAAATTTTTTAATCAGGTTTCATCAAAATTTTGCCAAACAAACCTTTTCCTTTTAGCATTTTTGTATGAGCTTCTACTGCTTGTTCAAAAGTATATTCTGAATCAATAATTGCTTTGATTTTACCTTGTGACATCCAGTACAATCCTTGCTCTAATTCTGCTCTTGTTCCCTGTGTAGAACCAAGAATGTTTATTCCCTTAAAGAAAACATGGCGAAGATCTGTTTGTACATCATAACCTGTGGTTGCACCAGTTGTAACCACTGTAGCACCATACTTTAGAAGAGTTAGTTCTTTGTTCCAATGAGTGCCCCCAATGTGCTCATAAATCACGTCAATTCCAGCATCTTTGCCTTTTTTCTTTGCTATTTCTTTTGAGATTGCTCTTACTTCTTTGTGCCAATCTTCTTTTCTGTGATCAACTGCATAATCTGCACCTAGTTCTATGCACTTGTCTAACTTGGCAGGACTTGCTGTCGCAATTACATCACAATTGTACAATTTTGCAATTTGAATTCCAAAAGTTCCCATACCAGAACCACCACCCATGACCAATACGGTTTGTCCAGGTCGAATCTTTGCTCTTCCAACTAGCATATGCCAAGATGTTAAAAGAGTCATTGAAGCTGCAGCAGCTTCATCATAGCTTACATTTTCAGGAATTTTGACGACATTAACTTCTGGTAAATGAGTAAACTCACAATATCCTCCCCATAATGGGCCTGTCTCAAATCCCCAAATCTTTCTATTTCTACAATCGTATTCTCGTCCACTTGTACATGCATTACAAATCCTACAACTAAGGTTTGCGTGTGAGACTATTCTATCACCAATTTTGATGTGTTTTACATCCTCACCAACTGCAACTACTTCACCTGCAGCATCAGTTCCAGAAATGTGTGGCATGGGAATCTCAATTGGTTTTCCTCTCATTCCCCAAATGTCATCATAGTTTAATGCTGCAACTTTAACTTTGAAAACAACTTCTTTTGGTTTTAGTTTTGGTTCATCAATATCTTTAATTTTTAAAATTTTTGCAAAATCATCATCAGTAGTATATTCTTCGTAAACTAGTGCTCTCACAAACTAGGATCTTTTCAGTCTTTATTATTTTATCCAGATCTGCATTATTTCAAAGTAATTTAGGTTTGTAAAGTACAAGACTATACTTTGTCATCATAAAGCCAGCACATTACATAACCAGAATCAGTTTTGAATTTTGGAGGATCTTGTTTACATTTTTCCATTGCTTCCGGACATCTATCTATAAAACGGCATCCTTGTTTTGGGTTTACCAAATCAGGGGGATTTCCTTTAATAAATTTAGGTTTACCACCATGTAAAGTCGGTATTGATTCTAAAAGTCCTTGCGTATAGGGGTGTTTTGGATTCTTGTAAATATCATGGGAAGTGCCATATTCTATCATTTTTCCTGCATACATTATGCCAATTTTATCTGCAAGTTCAGAAAGAACCCCCAAGTCATGGGTAATTAGCATAATTGACATTCCATCTTTTTTTAATTTCTTCAAAAGATTTACTATTTGAGCTTGTATCAAAACATCAAGAGCAGTAGTTGGTTCATCAGCTATTACAAACTTTGGTTTAAGTAACAATGCCATAGCAATAATTATTCTTTGTTTCATTCCACCGCTAAGTTCATGAGGATATTTTTGTAATACATTTTCATCAAGGTTCACTGAATGAACTGCATCTAAAATTACTCTTTCATAATCACCTTCAAAATTGTGTTGATTTAAAACCTCAACGAATTGTTGTTTAATAGAATAGACAGGATCCAAAGTATTCATTGCACCTTGGAAAATCATTGATGTTTTTTTCCACCTATATTTTTTGTCAAATTCTGATTCGGTCAAATCAAGGATTGATTCTCCATCAAAAATTATTTTGCCAGAGACGATTTTGCCACCTTGAATCATTCGGATTAGTGATAAACCAAGTGTGCTTTTACCACAAGCACTTTCTCCGGCAATTCCAATTGAATCGCCTTTTTCTAAAGAAAAACTAACATCGTCTAAAGCATGCACCAAACCTCTTGAAGTTTGATATCTTGTGATGAGGTTCTCAACTTGAAGAAAGGTCATGATAATTTTTAGAAGTAACTAGTAGATTTGACTTTTGCAAGAAGGGATATATTCGACATAACAGGAGTGAACAAAGTCGGTTCTGATGCAGTTTAATCGTACTCATGATATTGAGGATCTTAATTCCAATATGAAGGGCCAAGAAGTAATTTTAGGAGGCTGGATAGAAGATTTCAGAAAATTAGGAAAGATGACATTTCTCACAGTAAGGGATGTGACCGGAATTGCCCAAGTAATTGTAAAAGAAGATGCAAGCAAGGAATTAGAAGGCCTTACCCGACAAAGTGTAATCAGGGTAAAGGGAACTATCCAAGAAACAAAGGCAAGAGATTTTGATTACGAAGTTAAAGCTGAAAAAATCGACATACTTGCAAAAGCCGTGCATCCGCTTCCAATTGACCCTATTGGCAGACTAGAAAGCAACATAGACAACCGACTAAATGCCAGAGCCTTGGATATGCGTAATCAAAAAACTGCTTCTATTTTCAAGCTTCGACATCATGTTTTGGCCTCTATTCGTAAAACACTTTCAGAAAAAAAATTCATAGAAATCAACACTCCAAAATTAATTGGAAGTGCTAGTGAGGGTGGAGCAAATTTATTTTCGTTAGAATATTTTGGAAAAGAAGCGTATCTTGCACAAAGCCCACAGCTGTATAAAGAACAAATGACAATTGGATTAGAGAGAGTTTTTGAAATTGCGTCATTTTATAGAGCAGAAAAGTCACACACTGGACGACATCTAAGTGAATTTACAAGTGTTGACATTGAAGCAGCTTTTATGGATTATACAGATGTGATGGATGTTTTAGAATCATTAGTATTAGAAGTATATCAATACACATCAAAGAATTGTAAAAAAGAGCAACAAGCAATTGGTACCGAAATTAAGATACCGTCTCTCCCATTTGAAAGAATTACTTACGCTCAAGTTTTAGAAGAACTCAAAGAACATGGAGAAAAATTAGAATTTGGAGACGATTTATTAGATTCTCACCTAAGGATGGTTGGAAAAAAACATCGGGGATTTTATTTCATAATGGATTGGCCAATGAAATTAAAACCATTTTACATACATGAAAAAGATGATGACCCTAAGCTTTCTAGATCATTTGATCTTCAATATGGATATCTAGAACTTTCTTCAGGAGGAACTAGATTACACGATGCTAAGAAACTAAAATCCAGACTAAAGGAGCAAGGACTTGACCCATCCAAATTTACACACCATCTGCAAGCATTTGACTGGGGGATGCCACCTCATGCAGGGTGGGGTTTAGGCCTTGAAAGACTAATGACAACTCTAATTGGAGTTGATAACGTAAGAGAAGTTGTTCTTTATCCTAGAGACCCAGATAGATTAACTCCATAATCAATATTCTGGATTCTCAGTTCTAGTTTCTTTTTTATTCAAGTTTGAGTTAATTTTATTTGTGAAAATAGGAGTCATTCTTATCATTTTAGTAGGAGTGATTTTTGCAACTTCAACAATTTTTGTTTCCGCCCAAGAAAATGGTATTCCATCTTGGATTAAAGATACTGCAATATGGTGGGGTGAAGGAAAAATCAGTGATAAGGATTTCATAAATGCTCTTCAATGGTTGATTAATGAAGAAATTTTGAAAGTTCCCCAAACAAATGAGATTCCAGAAGAACGGGGAGTAAAAGAAATTAATTTTGATAAAATATCATTTGAAATAACTGGAATAGAAGAACTTGTAAGAAATTCCCAAATACGTCAAGCTCTAATCTCTTCAAATCAGGAATTTAAAAAACTAAATGATGTATTTTTATTAATTGATAAACGTGATGAAGATTGGAGGGCAGCAGACTTTACCGAAATCACTCCGTTTATGGCTACAGTAATTAATAATGAAATTTCAGAGCAAATGCGCCAACACGCAAATTTGTATAAAGAATCTGCAGGCTATACAGTTTATTCAGAAATTTTTGTAACTAATTCTTATGGAGCAAACGTCGCTCAAACTGGAAAAACTACAGATTACAAGCAGGATGACGAACAATGGTGGATACGCGCAAAACTAGATGGTTTGTATATTTCAGAAGTACATTACGACGAAAGTGCAGGAGTATATTCTACAGATATTGCGTTACGAATTAATGACAATATCGGTAGTTTTCTTGGGGTAATCAAAGCAGTCACAAACGTAGATGAGCCCTTCAAATCTTTTGAATGAATTCATCACTACCACTACTTTCGTTCTTTATACTATAATTTTTATCTAAAAAGATAAATCCAAAATCAATGCAATGTAATTAGTGCAAAATTGTGAATTTTGCGGTTCTAATTTTGGATATTACAAGTGTTATTTTTGTAAAAGACGTTGTTGTACTTCGTGTATGACTGATGATCATAGTAGATGTAAAGAATGCTTTATACAAAAAAAAAAATTAAATTGGAAAACTGTAATCAAACGAAATAAAATCCTTTTAGGGTTTGTTGCTTTTTTGTGGTTATTTGCTGTTTTTCCAGGACCCTTCCTTCCAAATTTAGATCCTACATTTTATACAGCAACTTTGATTGCCGCAATTTTGTTTATGATACCTGTAGGTTTTATGTTATTTTTCTGGTCTTTAAATCCCCCAACTTCAGACATTAAAAAAGAGTAATCTATTCAAGTTTTGATAAAATTTCGTTCGTAAATTCAACTGTAGTTTTGTCTCCCCCAATGTCTCTTGTCTTGATACCACTTTTTACTACATCATATATTGTAGATTCTAATTTTTGGGAAATCTGCTTGCATTTTTGATCATTGTTTTTCATTCCAAGCCATTCTAACATCATTTTAATTGATAAAATAAATGAAGTGGGGTTTGCAATTTGTTTACCAGCTATATCAAAAGCAGCGCCATGAACTGGCTCAAACAATCCAAAATCATTTCCAATATTTGCAGCTGGAGCCATACCTAAACCTCCAACAACTTGTGCTGCCTCATCAGAAAGTATATCGCCAAACAAGTTTGTGGTTACAATTACATCAAAGGTTTGAGGTTGTCTAATAAGATTCATGGCACATGCATCAACATACATTTGTTCAAATTTTATTTCAGGGTGATTTTTAAATTCATTCTCACAAGATTTTGAAAACAAACCATCTGTTTTCTTCATTACGTTTGATTTGTGAACGCATGTTACCTTCTTTTTTTGATTTCTTTGTTCTGCCATAACACATGCATATTTTGCAATTCTTTCAGAGGCTTTTTTAGAAATTCTTCTTAATGCAATTGAAGTATTCTCATCAATGTCGAACTCTTCACCAGTGTAAAGATCTTCTGTGTTTTCTCTTACAATAACTAAATCAATGTCATCTCGTAAAGCAGGCATGTTAGGATAAGATTTTGCAGGTCTTATGTTAGCATAAAGATCAAGTATTCTTCGTAATACCACTATAACGTCTGCTGCACTTTCACCTACAGGGGCTTTCAAACAAGCATCAGATCGTTTTATAGAGTCCAGAGTTTGTTCAGGTAATGCATTGCCTGTTTTTTCTAATGCTAAATCTCCAGCTTGTAGTTTCTCAATTGAAAATTTTAAACCCAACTTATCATGAATGGTTTCTAAAATTGATATGGCAGATTGGGAAATCTCTGGACCTATTCCATCTCCTGTGATTAATGAAATATTGTACATGTGATTTTTTCTCCTAGGATATTTTAAAGTGCTAAAAGATTAGTTTCCTACCTTTTTTTCCTTTAGCATTTTCTTTAGCATTATTCTGTTTATACCATCAATCATGGCCTGAACACTAGTAGTAACAATATCTTCTCCAATTGATTTTGCTGAGGCCATGTTACCAAATGGATCTTCTACCTTAATTGTGACTTCACATAATGCATTAGAACCTCCTGCAATTGAGGCTAAACCATATTCTTTGATTCTTACCTCAGCAATTTTTCCGGTTATTTTTTGAATAGCATTTAGTGATGCGTCAACTGGTCCAACACCATAGTCAGTTGCAAAAATTTCTTTCCCATCAATGTTTAATTTTACAAAGGCATAGGGCATGGTTCCAATACCAGTAGATACTGAAAAACCAGTTAATTGTACAATTCTTTTGATTCCTCGTTCTCCTAAAATCTCACTTGCAATAGATAAGAGTTCTACGTCAGTTACCTGCTTTCCTTGATCACCAAGACGTTTTACCTTTTCTAGAATTATCTGGGTTTGTTCCTTATCTGGTTCTATTCCGTATTCTTTTAACATCGCATTCATTCCATGAGCTCCAGCATGTTTTCCTACTTGGAACCATCTTTTTCTACCTACTAATTCGGGGTTAATTGGTTCATAGGTCAAAGGATTACTTAAAACACCATGTGTGTGAATGCCAGATTCATGACCAAAGGCATTTTCTCCAACTATAGCTTTGTTAGGTTGAACTGGCATTCCAACTAGATTAGAAATGTATCGTGAGGTTTCATAAAGTAATTTTGTGTTAATGTTTGTTTCCCATTTTTTATCAAATTGCAAACATTGTAATGCCATTACTAACTCTTCAAGAGAAGCATTACCAGCTCTTTCTCCAATTCCATTAATTGTTACATGTGCACATTGAGCTCCTGCTTGAATCCCAGAAATTGCATTAGCTACTGCCAATCCAAAGTCATTATGACAATGTACGCTGACTGGAAGTTTTGATGCAGCTATAGCATCTTTTGTAATTTCTGCAATATATTGAGGAGTTGAATATCCAACAGTGTCAGGAATATCTATTCTGTCTGCCCCAGCTTTTGCTACTTCACCAAATACTTTTTTTAGAAATTCACGATCTGACCTAGTTGCATCTTCTGCAGAAAACTCTACTTGAAGTCCTCTAGATTTTCCATACTCAACTGCTTCAATTGCTTTAGAGAGAACTTCATCACGTGTTAGATGTAACTTGTGCTCTAAGTGAATGTCAGATGTTGCAATAAATGCATGAATGTATTTTAACCCACAATCGACTGCTGCATCAATATCTTTTTTGCTTGTCCGGGCTAAACCACAGATCTCTGAAGACAAATTGGCATCTGTAATCATTCTAATTGCCTTTTTTTCGCCCTCAGAAACTACAGGAAAACCTGCTTCAATAGCGTCAACTCCTAACTTGTCTAATTTTTTGGCTATGAGTAATTTTTGTTCTGGAGATAAAGCAACTCCTGGGGATTGCTCTCCATCTCTTAAGGTAGTATCAAAGATTCGAACTTTCATGCTCCACTCCTCTGCAAGGCAGCTACTCCAGTTCTTGCAGTTTCAATAATTCCGTAGGGTTTTGCTAATTCTTCAAATGCATTAATTTGATCAGGAGTAGCTGTAAGCTCTACCATAATTGAATCCTTTTTTGCATCATGAACTTTAGCTCCATATGCACTTGCCAATTTATTTATCTCCATACTGTCTGAAGCTTTACTAACTTTAATTTTAAATAATATTAATTCTCGATACACAGTTTTATGCTCATCTAATCGTCTTACTTCTACAGTATCAATCATCTTGTCAAGTTGTTTAACTATTTGTTGTACGTATTTTTCATCTCCTTTAGTAGTAATAGTCATTCTTGAGAATTCGGGGTCTACAGTGACGCCTACTGAAATACTTTCAATGTTAAAGTTTCGTGAACGAAACATGTTAGTAACTTTCCATAATATTCCAGGTTTGTTTTCAACTAAGATTGAAATTATTGTCAACATAGATATCACTAAGATGGTAATATCATATCCTTCAATGGTGTTCCTGGTGCTACAAATGGAAGTACATCATCGTCAGGATCAATTGGAATATCAATTACTGTTGTAACATCACTTTTTAGTCCAGCTTTGATAGCTCTTCCAAGCTCATCAAGAGATTGTGCGCGAATTCCTTGTGCGCCATACGATTCTGCAATTTTAACATAATCTGGACAATTTTTAAGGTCTATCCCAATCATTCTTCTATCGTAAAAGGTTCTCTGCCATTGTGCCACCATTCCTAGCGAAGAGTTGTTTACGAGAAATACAATTACTGGAATATCTTCTAAGACCGAAGTTGCAAGAGAATTTTCTGTCATGTTAAAGCTTCCTTCGCCAGCTATGTCGACTACTGGAACATCTGGTCTAGCTACCTTAGCGCCAATTGCTGCAGGAAATCCCCAACCCATTGTCCCTAAACCTGTTGAACTAAAGAATGTTCCAGGATGAATAACATCAAAAAATAATGATGCCCACATTTGGTGCTGTCCGACTTCGGTAGTTGTTATTGCTTCTTTTGGAAGAACTTCTCGTAATTTTCTTAAAATTTTTGCAGCAGTCATTTCACCTTTTGGAAGTTTCAAATTTTCTCGCCAATATTGTTTGACCTCTTTCACGTGTTTTATCCATTTATTTTCCTCTGTTTGTTTGATGGCTTTTTTCATTAACATCTTAACCATTATCCTTAATGATGCTTGTAAATCCCCCACTACAGCTATAGATGTGGTCTGGTTTTTTCCAATTTCTGCAGGATCCACATCCATATGAATAATTTTTAGACGTTTTTCAAATTCTTCAAATGTTCCAATAGACCTATCTGAAAATCTAGTTCCTATTGCAAGAACACAATCAGCTTCAACCATTAGCTTGTTAGCTTCTGCATGCCCATGCATGCCTATTGGTCCAAGAGAAAGTGGATGATTTTCAGGAAAAGATCCTTTTCCTTTGAACGTTGTAACAACAGGGATCATCAACATTTCTGCAATAGATTGTAATTCAGGAAAGGTAGATGAAATTATTACACCGCCGCCAGATAAAATTATTGGTTTTTCAGAAGAAAGTAACATATCTATTGCTTTTTCGATATTGGCAATATCAGGATCTGTCCAAGGATGATATCCACGAATTTTAAACTCGTGAGGAAAAGTCATCTTTCCTTCGTTTTGTTGTACATCTTTTGGAATATCAAGTAAAACAGGCCCAGGTCTTCCTGTTGATGCAATGTAAAATCCTTTTTTCACTACTTCAGGAATTTCTGAAGGGTCTCGTGGTTGAAAAGCATATTTTACACAGGGGTTTGACATTCCAATGATATCACTTTCTTGAAAAGCATCACGCCCAATCATTTTAACAGGTACCTGTCCAGTAATTGCAACCATTGGTGCAGAATCTGCTTGTGCAGTTGCAATACCTGTAATTAGGTTTGTTGACCCAGGTCCTGATGTTGCAAAACAAACTCCAGGTTTTCTACTAACTCGACCATAACCGTCAGCCATGTGTGCAGCTGATTGTTCATGTCTTGCTAAGATGTGTCGGATATTGCTTTTGTAAAGCTCATCATACATTGGAAGGTTTGCACCACCAGGTAGACCAAATACTTCTTTTACGCCTTCTTTTTCTAAAGCTACCATTAATGCTCTTGCGCCAATCATATTTTCCATAGTATTATTACCCAAATATATTCACCATAATTTTAATCGTTAAAACTAGGCTGTAAGTTTACAGCTTCAGGTCAACTAGCAATAAAATACCTACAGTGCTAGTTTGACTCGATTTTCCCATAGTCAATTAATGCATTCTGAAATAATTTATAAACATTGCTAGAAAAAACCTCAGAATTTGTCAGGAATAAATTTTGATTATTTTAAAGCCAGCTCAAGTTAATCTAACAAATTAAAGGAAAACGCACAAGACTTAGATGTATATCAAAACAATTAAGATTGATTTTGTCAGAAACACAACAAATCATCAAAATAATCGAAACGTTTTTTGAAACAGGTAAAACAAAAAATTTTGCGCCACTTCGTGAAATTCAGCTAAATGATTCGGCCTTTTCTAGTTTTAGTGACATGCCTCCCTATGATCTTAAAGATTACACAACAAGTATGGTCCTTGAAGAATTAAGATTTGTAAGCATTTCAGATTATGATTATCAAATAAAAAATCCTAAAATTAGCATATTTGGTGAAACTGCAATTGTTGCTTTTGAATTACAACAAAAAGGAATGCTCGTAGATAATAAGGCTTACACAGGAGAATACATCACTATTCAAGGTAGAGCAACTTTTGTTCTGGTAAAAAAACCAACTTGGAAAATTGTTCATATTCATTTATCAAAAATTAAAGAATAGTATTTACAAAATCATTGATTAGTTTTTAAAAATTACTTTGATTTTCTTTTTGGTTTAGTTTTTTTTGGTTTATTTACTTTTTGTGGTTCATTATTTTGTGTTGGTCCTTCTTTGACAAGTTTTTTAAAAAAGTCATAAGCTTGTGTGACATTTTGATGCCCGTGTACAATTGCTCTAACAGCACGAATCATAGGAACTGGATGATCAGATTGCCAGATGTTTCGTCCCATATCTACTCCTACGGCGCCAGCTTTGATCGCATTAAATGCTAGCTCTAATGCTTCTTTTTCTGCCAGCTTTGGTCCTCCAGCAATTATCACTGGCACAGGACAGCTGTTTACAACTTTTTCAAAGTCATCACAATAGTAAGTCTTTACCATATGAGCTCCAAATTCAGCGGCAATTCTACATGCAAGGGATAGATATCTAGCGTCTCTTTTCTTTAGTTCTTTGCCAACTGCTGTAACAGCTAGAACTGGAATTCCATATTCTCCTGCTTCATTAACTAAATTTCCTAGGCTAACCAAAGAATCGTGTTCATGTTTTGCTCCTACAAAAATTGACATTGCAAGAGCACTTACATTTAATCTGATTGCGTCTTTAACACTTGTTGTAATTTTTTCGTTAGAAAGGTCTTCACCGATAATGCTAGATCCTCCAGATACCCTTAACACTACAGGGATAGGAAAATGAGCATCGACGGAAGTTCTCAGAACGCCTCTTGTCAGCATAAGAGAGTCACAATATTTTAGTAAAGGTTGAATTGTTTTTCTGGGAACTTCTAAGCTTTCAGTTGGTCCTAAAAAATATCCATGATCAACTGCTAGCATCACTGCTTTGCCGTCAGCAGGCTTGATAATTCGTGAAAGTCTATTTTGTAATCCCCAGTCCATCGGTCTTCGATTTTGGAAGAAAAGTTTTGCCTTTCTTAAGCCTTTCTTAATTTGTAATTATTATCTTCATCGAGTCAGTACCTTTGTGGGCATGAACAAAGGCTTTTTGTGAATCTGTGATTGGATATCTATGAGTAATTAATTTTTTTACATTTACTTTAGAAGATTCTATTAGATGTAATGCAGATTTGGTATCTTGATCTGAAGCAGCATAGCTTGGAATCATACTAATTTCTTTTGAATAAATTATACTCATATCCAAATCTATTTTTGCACCTTTGGATGGAACTCCAAACAAGATTATTGTTCCGCCTTTTCTAACTATCTCAATTGCATCAGTAAGAGCTTCAAGTGCTCCTGTAGCAACGACAGCTAAATCCACTCCACGATTATCAGTTTCTTTTAAAATTTTTTCTTTTAATTGTGAATCTGAAGATTTTATTGCTTCAGTTATTCCAAATTGTTTTGAAAATTCTAATCTAAAATCATTGAGATCTAAACAAAAAATCTTTGCAAATTGATATGCTTTGGCTAACATTACATGCATCATCCCAGTTGGACCAACTCCAAAAACTGCAATAGAGTCTCCTTTTTGATAGGAGATTTTGTTCCAAGCTCTAATACAACATGCCAAAGGTTCAATCATTGCAGCTTCATCAAAATCCATTGAATCTGAAATTTTTATTACTCCCCCATGCTTTACGTTCCATTCAGGGACTAGAAATTCTTCTGAAAGCCCACATGGTGAAAGATTCGTCTCATAGTATTTTTTGCACATAGTCTCATTTCCATGCAGGCAAAAATGGCAAGAATAGCATGGAACATGATGATGGACAAAAACTCTATCTCCAACTTTGAATTCATTTACTAGGGAGCCAACCTCAGTGATTGTTCCAGATGGCTCATGACCCAATTTCATAGATGGTTTACCATATTTTCCAAAAACTTTCTCAATATCAGAACCGCAAATCCCACAAGCTTTCATTTTAACTAAAATGTCTCCGCTTCCGAGGGTCTCCTTGTTCACATCTTTTACAACAACATTTGATGAATCAGTTACAAATGCAGCTTTCATGTAAAATTTCTGCAATGTAGAGTATAAGTACATTAAAGGATCAGCAAAATTTGTTTATTTTTTCTCAACAGTATGCTCATTCCGAACATCGATTCCATTATTATACAAAATTTACTTTCAAACTTTATGTCTAGATGGGATGATCGGAATTTTGAAAATTACAATCGTGATGGAATAGTGGATGAAGAAGAAGAATCACGACTTTTAAAAAAATTTCGAGATTATAGAGAACTTGAAAAAAACGAAATAGAAAAAAAAAGGTTTCTTGAAGTATCCAATAATAAAAACCTTGGAATTTGGAACAAGCGTTTTATCATTTCAGCTATAGTTCAAGGTTCAATCATTGCAGCTTTGACAATTTCTTTATTATTTGTTGAAATTTTATATTCGGACTTTGCAATGATGGAAATGCTTTCGATTTCTTTTGAAGGACCAGCCAAATGGTTTTTTTTCGGATATATTATGAACATGACCTTGGTTGTTGGAATTGCCGTTACTGCTGTATTTTATAATCACTTGGAAGTAAATTTAAAAAAAGAAGTTAACGGTTTTAAAAAAATTCTTGCATGGATACATTTTATTGGAATGAATGTAGGGGGAACAGTTGCTACATTCTTAATGATTTGGGTCGGACTTGCTGGTTCAGGTGTTACAAGTTTTATTACAAGTCAAAAGGTAATTGTTACTCCTCAGCCAAACATAATGGAAGAATTCATGTTGCCTATTGGAGGTTTTATAGCATTACTTGCAATTGGAATGCTAGCTGGAGGTGTTGCTTTTCTTAGCTCATACTTGCAAAAAAAATCTAATAAAGAATTTTGGAAAGATGTTTCTTCTCATCAATATGAGAATGAAAAGACAGAATTTGACAGGATATAATGTAAAAACTAAACTCCAAGAATTTTTTTGAGCATGACTCTATAATCTATCTCGACTTTTTTGCTACCTGGAGCAGGTAATGAAAATATCAATGTGGATTTCTCAGTACGTAGTGTAGTAAGTTGGTCGTTAATTGGATTAGAAATGTCATCGCTTACTAAAACCAATCCAACATCTGAATCATCAGTTAATTTTTTGATTTCGTTGAAAGCTTTTTCAGGAGTTTCTACTATAATGCCCTGAATGCCTGCAAGTTGAGAGCTTGTAACAAAAACCCTGCTTCCTACTGTAACGATTTTCACACTTGGCTTTTTTCCCTAAGCAATTTAACCGTTTTTAGAAAAATTATGCTCTTAATTGGAAACGTTGATTTAGTTTGGTAAAGAATAAAAAGTAATGTCAGAAATTGATAAAGAAAAAGATGTTTATCTCTTTTTACACGGTAAAATGGATCTTCAAGAAAAATCAATTGAAGAACTTGTTTCAAAAGGGTTCTCAAAAGAAAAAATTATTCTAGCTTTACCTGATAAGCTAGGTAAAGAGGGGGATTACATGGCTATGTTATGGGCCCCTCATAATCCTGACCACATAAAGATACAAAAAATTACTAAAATTGAGCATGTTGAGCCTGAAGGAGTCATAGGCCTTTGGAAGGGAGTTTCAAAAGATGATATGTTTACAATTCCTCTTTAAAAAAAATTAAATAATTATTCAAAAAAAGATCTATGATAAAGTTCTAGTAAATTTTTAAAAAACTAGATGAAGATCGTGTCTTAGTTTTTATATAGGCAAAGTCGGAAGCGGAAATATGGTACGATTGAATTGCAAAGATTATGGCTATGATTGCCAATTTGTTGCACAAGGAGAGGATATTTCTCAAGTAATTGAAAAATTTGGAAAACATACTTTGGATGAACATGGGATTGAATACTCTAAAGAGGGTTTAATGCAATTTATTCTGCGCCAATAAACTCGCGTAAATTTTAAAAAATGGTGAAAATAAAATGAAATTTGTAAAAAATATTGGTAAAAATCTCAAAAGAGATAAAAGAAAAATTAATCCAAAGATTAGGATTTGCCTTGAATGCGGAAGTACACTCACTGCAGTTAATCATAAAAAAATTACTTGTAGGAATTGTGGAAAAACTAAACGATTTGATAATAAACCACGAATAAGTCTATTCAAAAAAGGAGATATGGTAAAAATAATTGATGCAGAAAAAAACGCAAACCTATTCTACAAAATTAAAAAAATCAAAAAATCTCAAGAAGGAACAATTCAGTATTTGCTAAAATCTGAATCAAGTAATATTTCACTATTATATCACGAAAGTGATGAGTCTCATCTAGAAAAAGTACAAAAGTTTCATTTAGATTAGTAGAGTGAATTTTTATAAATCGTCAATTATACCAGAAATAAAATCAAAATATTCATCGTCAGAAAATGTAACTATCTCAATTTTGTTTTCTTTTTCAGCTAGTTTAAGAGATTCCAAATGATAACAGCCGGATTTGCCTTGAGTGCTGTTAAAGTAAAAACTTGGACATGAACAAAAATCTAAATCTGGATCAATCCAATATTCTTTTCCTTTTCCCACCACTGTCCAAATTTTCCTTTTACTGGGCTCAAATACATGAAGTTTTACTCGTTTTTCAGAAATGACTGACTTGATTTTGTTGGGATTTTTTTTCACAAGGATTTAATTCAAAAAGTATAGTATATTTTTGGTGGTAGAAACAAAAATTGTCCCTTCCAAGCCTGCTTTGGTTATTGAGGGGCAAAATAAGAGTCTGGTAGTAACTGATTTACACATAGGATTTGAGAGTAAATTAGCCTCAAACAATATTTTTGTTGGAAAAAATACTTCGATTAATGAAACAATATCAGACTTAGAAACCATAATTGATTCTATAAAACCAAATTCTTTGATTCTTTTGGGAGATATAAAATCAAGTATAAAATCAATTTCGAAAAATGAGTGGGAGGATGTTCCATTATTTTTTGAAAAAATTAAAAATAAAGTCGAGACTATCTTAATTCCTGGAAACCATGACGCCAATATTGGAAAACTGGTTCCAGATGGAATTACACTAATAAGTTCAATTGGATTGGTAAGTGAAAATATACTTCTTACACATGGTCACACCTTGCCTTCAGAAAATTTTTCGCATGTTGATAAAATCATAATGGGTCATGTACATCCTGTTTTTTTTCAAGAAGAATCAGTTCTTAATGGACAAAGAGTTTGGATTTCAATACGTACAGATAAACAAATGTTATTTCCATCCACTAAAGGAGATTTAGAAATTATAGTTGTTCCTTCTTTTAACAAATATTTTTATGCAACTCATAAAAAACAGTATAAAAAATCAATTTCTCCTATCTTAGAAAAAATAAAAAAAATTTCTTTGGCAAAAATCGTTACTTTGGATGGTACAATTATTGGTGACGAGTCAATGATGAATCATGTTTTTTAATTAAGTGAGGAATAAGGCTCTAATGGTTTTTTTGAAGTCTCGTTATTTTGTAACCATTCAAGTGTCTTAACAAATGATTCTGCAATTTCTGTAGTTGTCAGCACCGGGATTCCTAACTCTAATGATTTTCTTCGGATTTGATATTCATCATAAAGCATCCCAACATATTTTTCCAATGTTGAGGTGCTAGGTACGTTAATTATGAAATCGATTTTACCTTCAAAAAGCAAATCAGCAATGTTGGGTTTTCGATCAGGTTCACTGATTTTGTAAACTATTTCAATTTCACCGATTTTCTCAGAGAAGAATTCAGCAGTATGTTCTGTTGCCAGAATTTTATATCCAAGGTTCTTCAATGATGCAGCAGCCTGGAGTAGTTTTTCTTTATTTTCTTCTCCTCCAATAGTTATCAAAGCAGTTCCCTTTTTTGGAAGATTATAACCTACACTAATCAGACCCTTAGATAGTGCATCATAGAAACTGTCCCCAAAACAGGCAGCTTCTCCTGTAGATTGCATCTCAACACCTAAGACAATGTCTGCTCCCTCAAGTTGCATAAATGAAAATTGGGGAACTTTGATACCATAATTGCTAATTTTTGTCCAGTGGTCATAGGGAATTTTGGGAATTGATTTACCCAAAACTGCTCTTGCTGCAAGAGTAATTAGATTTTTTTTAACCAATTTTGAAACAAATGGCATTGATCTTGATGCACGTATATTCAGCTCTATTACGTAAACCTGATCCGAATGTATCAAAAATTGCAAATTAAAAGGACCTTTGATGTTAAATGCTCTTGCGATTTTAATAGTGTAACCAGTGATAGTTTCTATGATTTTATTATTTAGTCGCCAGGGAGGAATACACATCATTGCATCACCAGAGTGAACCCCAGCACTTTCAATATGTTCTACTAAAGCCCCAATCATAATATTTTGTCCATCAGATACTCCATCAACATCTACTTCTAATGAGTTAAGCATGAATTTTGAAATTACAACAGGGTGGTCTGGAGAAACATTTGTTGCTTCATTTACATATTCTTTTAATTCTACTTGAGACCAAACAACTTTCATTGCTGCACCACTTAGTACGTATGATGGACGTACAATTACCGGATAGGCTACATCTATTGCAAAGTTTTTAGCTTCAGTGATGTTTGAAAATGCTTGCCACTTTGGTTGTTTGATGTGTAGTGTATCAAGGACTTGACTAAACTTTGAACGATTCTCTGCGCGGTCAACATCTTCTGCGCTTGTTCCAAGTAAATTTATTCCATGTTTTGCAAGCTGTGGAGTAAGAGTGTTTGCTGTTTGTCCTCCTACAGAAGTTACAAATCCTTTTGCATTTTCAAATTCTTGAATATCAAGAATTCTTTCCATTGTTAGTTCTTCAAAATAGAGCCTATTGCAGATGTCATAATCAGTTGAAACAGTTTCTGGATTGCAGTTTATCACTACAATATTTTTTTCTCCATTTTCTTGTAAACCCCATACCATGTTAACAGTTCCCCAATCAAATTCAACACTACTACCAATTCTATATGGTCCAGCTCCCAATACAATAATTCCTTGGTCTTCAGAGCCTACCTTCAAATCATTTTTGTCGCCACCATATGTTAGGTAAAGATAATTCGTTTTTGCGGGCCATTCGGCTGCAAGTGTATCAATTTGTTTGACTACGGGCACTATTCCTGCTTTTTTCCTTATTTGGCGTATTTCGCTTTCATCTTTTTGTACGGCTCTAGAAATTTGCTTATCAGAAAAACCGAATTTTTTTGCTTGATGTAAAATACTTTGTTCAAGTTTTGATTCTTTTAATTTTTTTTCTGTATCAACAATATTTTTGATTTTTTCTATGAACCAAGGATCAATTGATGAAAGCTTTGATATTTTTTCAACTGAAATTTCTTTTTTAAGAGCGGCAGCAACATAGTATAGGATATAATCATCATGATTTAGAAGATGATTTTCGATGTCTTCCTCGTCATATTTTTTCCCATTAGCTCGATTTAGAACTAGACCATCATTTCCTATGTCCAACATTCGTATTGATTTTTGGAGTGATTCTTCAAAGGTTCTACCAATTGCCATAACTTCACCAACAGATTTCATTGTTGGCCCCAGCTTACGATTTACAAGTTCAAATTTGTTAAAATCCCAACGAGGATGTTTGCATACAATGTAATCAAGTGATGGCTCAAAACACGCAGTTGTTGCTTTTGTGATACTATTAATGAGCTCAGACAAGGAATATCCAATTCCAATTTTTGCAGACAGGTAAGCTATTGGATATCCGGTTGCTTTGCTAGCAAGTGCTGAGGAACGAGATAGTCTTGGGTTTATTTCTATTGCGGCATATTTTTCAGATTCTGTATCCAAAGCAAATTGTATGTTACATTCTCCTACAATTCCAACATGTTTTGTAGCACGTAATGCAGCAGATCTTAGCATGTGATATTCTCGATTGTCAAGTGTTTGCGAAGGTGCCACAACTATATTATCCCCTGTGTGTACCCTCATTGAAAGTACATTTTCCATGTTACAAACAATGACGTTATTACTATCGTAATCTTGCATTACCTCATATTCAATTTGTTTCCAACTTCCAACATATTCTTCAATTAATATTTGACCAATCATACTTGCCGTTAAACCGCGTCCCACAATTTCGTGTAACTCAATTTCGTTATATGCAACACCACCTCCTTTTCCTCCCAAAGTATATGCAACTCTAATAATTACTGGGTAGCATAGATCCTTTGCTACCTGTTTTGCCTCTTCAAATGTACGTACAGTTTTACTTTTTAGAACTGGCACGTTACATTTTTTCATAGAATCTTTGAAGATTTGTCTATCTTCTGTTGCTATAATTCCAGAAATTTGGGTACCAAGTACTTTGATTCCGTATTTTTTCAGTATTCCAAGTTCATCGAGTTTTACTCCACAGTTTAAGGCTGTCTGGCCACCAAATCCTAGCATAAGACTATCTGGTCTTTCTTGTTCGATTATTGATTCAACATATTCTGGATTTATTGGTAGTAGATACACCTTGTCAGCAAATCTAGTATCTGTTTGAATTGTGGCAATATTTGGATTAATGAGTACACTCTTCAGTCCATCTTCTCGAATTGCCTTGAGGCATTGGCTTCCGGAGTAGTCAAATTGACGGTCGTTTTAGCGACTTTCGCCGGCTTCTCCGATTTTTATTGCCCCGCTACCTAGAACAAGAATTTTTTTTATCGACTCATTTTTTGGCAGACTTTTCCTCCTCCATTAGGTTTTTCAGTTTTTCAAAAACGAATTTACAATCATTAGGTCCTGGTGATGCTTCTGGATGAAATTGAACTGCAATACACTTTTGTTTTTTGTGTTTTATTCCTTCAACAGTTTTATCATCGGCATTTGTAAACCATAAATCAAATTCTGAATTTTTTATTGAGTCCGGATTAATGCAATAGCCGTGATTTTGACTGGTAACGTATACTTGATCATTTTCTAAATTAACACAAGGTTTGTTCTGACCACGATGACCATACTTGAGCTTGTAAGTGTCAGCTCCACCTGCAAGCCCTATAATTTGTGCTCCAAGACAAATTCCAAGTGTTGGAATATTTTTTTCAATTAAAGATTTTGCAGTCTTTACTGTATCAGGACATTTTTGAGGATCGCCAGGTCCGTTACTTATTACCACACCTTTAGGATTGTAAGAAAGAATCTTTTCAATTGATGTATTCCAAGGAACTTTTATTACTTTATAACCAATATTCCGTATATTTCTTAAAATTGCATTTTTTACTCCAGTATCTATGACAACAACCGAATCTTGTTCCTTGCCAAAAACCTCATCTTTGTGTGTTGAAACATCATCCATGAATTCTTCTGAATTGTAATTTTGTGCATCAGATAGCTGTTTCTCTATTTTTTTCTCATCAATCTCTTTATCTGAAACTACTAGTGCAGCCATCATAACTCCTTTAGTTCGCAGTTTTTTTGTTAGCTCTCTTGTATCAATTCCAGATATACCAGGAATTTTCTCATTGTATAGCCATTCATCTAATGTTAAGGAAAGGTTCCAATGGCTGGCGACTAATGATAGCTCATGTATGACTAGCCCCCTAACCTGGATTTTATCAGATTCGAAGAATTTTGAAATACCGTCGTTGTCTTTTATTTCTGGGTCAGGAACACCATAATTTCCAATTAGCGGGTATGTCAAAGTCAGAATTTGACCATTATAGGATGGATCTGTGAGGGTTTCAGGGTATCCTACCATTCCTGTATTGAATACTATTTCTCCAAAAACCGTTTTAGAAAAGCCAAAACCCATCCCATTTAGGACGGTACCATCATCGAGGATCAGTTTTCCAAACTTGTTTACGTGTTTGGCTTTTTTTGTGGTTATTGTAACCCTCGACAAGTCATCTTAATTGCTGATTTAAGTTTTATGAAGTATGATCGCTTAAAGTGAAATTCTAAAAATTAGAGAGCCTTGAACTCTTCGCTCCATTTGTAATAAGCTCTAATCATTTCAGAAGAAACACTTGGTTTTCTTTGAGATTTTATTTGTCTAAAGTCCGTCATTGTCAAGCTTTTTGGTTGAGGTGGAATTTCACCTGTTACAGGTTCTCTGTAACCAGGAGAATCAATCAATTCATGAACTACTTTTAGTTGTCCTGCTTGACAAACGTCTCTTATGTCACTTGCACTGTATCCCTCAAATAGTTTGGCAAGCTCGTGTGTCTTAATTCTCATATCCTTTTTCAGGGGAGCAGTATACAATTCAAAAAGATTTTGTCTTGCTGCCAGAGATGGCAAAGATACATGGATTCTTTTTTGAAATCTTCTCAAAAATGGCCAATCAAGACTCCAAGGCTTATTTGTTGCCCCAATCACATACAATTTCAAATTTTTTCCTTTATCATTAACACCATCCATTTCACCAAGAAATTGGTTTTTAGTTCTTATTTCGCCTCCAACTTCACTATTTCTACTACCTAATAGAGAATCAACTTCGTCAATGAACAAAATGACAGGTTTACCTTCTTTTTCTAACAGATTGTGACCCATTTTGAAAAGCTTAGAGACATTTTTCTCAGCTTCACCAAGCCATTTGCTCATCATTGAAGCTGCATCAACATTTACAAAATATCCATCAATCTCACTTGCGGTTGCTGCAGCTAGAATAGTTTTTCCGCATCCTGGAGGTCCGTAAAGGAGCAAGCCTCGAGGCCATCCTAAAGGGAAAAGATCTGGACGTTTTGTTGGATAGACGATTGATTCACGCAGAGCGCTTTTTGCATCTTCTAATCCTATAACCTCCTTCCAGCGAACGTTTGGTTTTTCTTTTAGGATGAGTTCTTCAAACTCATTTACCCCATGTTCTTCTTCATGTTTTTTAAGAAAAGTCCTTTGCTGTTCTGGAGAGGCCTGTGGATCCACAACAGGTTCAATATGGACACCATGAGTTGCTTGTAATGCCTTTATTCTATTTTGATAGGAAGATGTTCTTTCAGTATAGATTTTGTTTAATTTGTTATTTGGGTAAAGCCTCATTAATTTTACCAGTGAATCTATAGCTTTTTGATAATTGGCAATTGCCATGCCCCTAGCCCCTTGGGAGTCATTTTTAATTGCCTCTGAAGCATATCTACTGGCACTATTCTCCAATTCTTGTGGTGCTAAACTCAAATTATTTGACCGGTTTCCAATTTAGATTTAGATAGGTATTCTTGAGTGTAAAGGCCTGTAGTAGATTTTGTTAAATTATTTGTACTTGTTTTAGGAGCGGGCTTTGGACCTTTAGCCTCAAAATTCCTTTTTGTAGTATTAAAGGAGAAATTCTCAGACACGGTTCCTTGTAGATTTTTGATTTTTTCAATTGAGCTTTCTGCAGAAATTACAAGTTCTTGAATATCATCATTTAGAAGGTCCACAGATAAGGTAGAATAGTTTATCATATCAACAAATTCCTTCAATAAAGAACGAATCTCTTTTTTATCTTCATATTTTGATAAGATATAATTTGCAATTTGTAGAAGTTGGTGTAGGTCCTTTAATTCTTCTAAAGAGAGTTTTTCAAGTTTTTTTTCGTTTTTTTTATCAAATCTAAATAGTTCTTTTTCAACTAGGGAAGAGAATTTTTTTACCTTGTTTAGATCTTTTTTAATTTTTTGAGATTTTAGTTTCATCAAAATAAAATTTTACCGTTTTTTCTTTTCTCAAATCTAGATTAGGCCCCAACATGTTAATTTTAGAGCCGTCCATCAATTTTGCTTAATCAAAAAAATTCCCTCAATGCTTCGTAAATAAGGAATTTCGTTAGGGGATGATTTCAAGTAGCCCAAATCAAGGCAAGCTAAACTTGTTTTTTTAGAAAACATCGTTTTTGGGAGGCAGGCATCATGGTGGGCCAACTTGAAAGTCATCCTTCTCCATATAAACAGAATTTTTCTATTTTAGCACCGTGTAGTAGTTTTCTTATTAACTACAGTCACATCAATCTGGGGTTACAATTTGGAATAATTTTGAGTATTTGTATAAAGGATTTTGGCTATGGTTGTTACCTAATTTTAAAACATTACCTTCTATGGTACAAGAGCATACGCTAACAGTAAGCCTAGAAGAATTTGGTCTAAGCAAGTATGAAGCATGTGCTTATGTGGCATTAATTTCTAAAGGAAATATTTCTGCCAGCGAATTGGCCTATTATGCTGACATACCTAGAACTAAAGTATATCCTATTTTATTGAAACTAGAAAAAAAGAAGCTTGTCATTATTTCAAAAAGTAAACCAATAATGTGTACTGCCATCTCACCAGAAGATGCTTTTGATAATATTATTCATGAACAAATTGAAAAAGTGAATGCGATGAATACCTTGATTACAAACTTGAAACATGTAAGTGAAGATAGTAAGAAGCAGCAAGGTTCAGAAGAGAAAAGATACTTTCATCTAAATGCAAACAATGTTTTAAATCAACTAAAGAAAATGATTGAGAGTTCAAAATCCACTATACAAATAATGACAGACCCATGGGGATTAAATCTTCTTGCTGAATGTAAAGAACAGCTTCTATCGGTACTTAGAAGGGATTTAGATGTAAAAATTATTGTTCCTTTCAATCAGGCAGGTTCTGAGTCTTTTAAAATAATTCCAGATGGAGCAAAGATTAGGATGTGTGATAATGTTCAGAATTGTTTTATTTTTGATCAAACCGAGTTGTTAATTATTAATAGTTACAATGGCAAAGGCGCCATTTTTTCTTCTACAGAAGTTTTAGGAGATAACCAATCCAATTTTTTTAGTCATGTTTGGAAAAATTCACAGAAAACAAACAGTCTTGCGGATATGAATAAAACTGAAGCTCAGGAGATTTGTCGAATAATTAATGTAATAAATCAAAATGGATTAGGTTACATTCTTGGTTCTTCATTTGTCTCTAAAAATACTGATACTGAGTTATTAAGACTTTTAGAAAAAAATGGAATTAGTTTCAAATCAAAAAATTTGGAAGATGTGATTGAGGTAATAGATACTGTCTTGCAAATAACATGTGCAGGTCACGCAAGTTTTGACTCTAATAATAAAAACATTACAATTGAATCAAAATTAAACAATGGAAGTTCACTTCCCTGGGTGGCTGTTGTAGATGAATTCCTTCACAAACAAGGATACAAAACGAGAAAAGTTCTTCACAATCATTCGCAGAAAGGCGAAAAAGTACATATAAAATTAATTCAAAAATAGATAAAATCTAAAAGCTAGATGAGTTTGTAACAAATCTGTGATTGATGAAAAGCTAAAATCATTAAACATCATTCTTCCTAACGCACCAAAACCAGCAGGTTCCTATATTCCAGTTGTAATTTCAAACAATATTGCCTATGTTTCTGGGCAAATTCCAGTAAAAGAAGGAAAAGTAGTTTTTAGTGGCAAAGTACCAACCCAACAGTCAATAGAAGAAGCAGGTAAAGCGGCTAAATTATGTGCAATAAATGCTCTGGCACAACTCAAAGCTAGTCTTGGAAATCTGGATAGAATAAATAAAATTATTCGAGTCTCTGGTTTTGTCAATTCAACTCCAGAATTTGACCAACAACCAACGATTATCAACTCAGCGTCGGATTTACTTTTTAATATTTTTGGGGAAAAGGGGAAACATACAAGAATTGCAGTAGGCGTAGCTAGTCTTCCATTAGAATCAACTGTGGAGATAGATATGATAGTTGAGATTTCCTAGTTGTAAAAATTATTTTTTAATTACAATTTTGAACACAAACTATTCCGATATCATTTGAAGATTGAATCTTTGTTGCAAGTATTCCAATTCGATATTTTTCTTGTTCATCATACGGAATATCAAATTGTGTAGTCCAAGTTACTGGAACGTTTAGTTCTAATAGGTCTGTCAGAAGATCTTCGTCACTAAATTTTCCATAGACTGCTTGGTATTTTTTATCGCTTTCATCAAGAAGAAAAAATTGTCCACCAGTCATTATGGTAGTTTCTGAATCCAAGTTTTCAGCAGTAATTCGAATTTTAAAAAATGTTCCTTCTGGTTGGGTATCTTTATTTCCAGAATGCTCACCCTCGTGTCCTACAATATACTTTACAGGACCGACTTGAATGGGTTCACCAGCTTGAACTTCTATAAAATTTGGTTGATAGAGAAGATACATGTAAAATGCAAATCCCATTGAAATAATAAGTACTCCAATAATTATTGCAATAACAAGCCCACTAGCCATTTTTTAGACATAGGTTTTTTAATTATTTTATCTTTGCATTAAATTCTTTTAAAAACTGCTTCATCTTAGTTTTTGGAATCACAGCCCCGCATGCCTTATCGTGTCCTCCACCAGAACCTCCCAAGTTTGTTGCAAGGGGATTAACCAGTCGTCCTAGATGAATTTTGCATGACCTTGAACCACGAACAGATACAGCATAAATCCCATGATCTACTCGTTCTTTGTAAGCAACTCCAACATCTTTTCCTGACAATCCTAACACAAAATTAACAGCCCCACTAGCTCCCGAATCTAAAACCTCCATGTATGCGAGGTTTTTCATTAATTTCATTGATTTTTTTACTTTACCTATCATGGATGCAAGTTTTTCTACCTGAATTTGTGCAAATTCAAAAGTATTAGGAATTTGATGAGGAAACTTTGATTCAGCAATTTCGTCAACTAGGTAAAAGAGGTAATCAGGATCTTTTTGGTGTCCTGTAATGTTAAAGGTTAGAACCGTTGCACTAATGAGGGCAAATTGTCTATCATAAATTTGTAATAATTTTGAGGCCTTTGGTCTATCTTCCATATAATCAGTTATGGCAGCACAGGCTGCAACAAACGGCGCATGCTCAGATAGTTTTGATTTGAAGGCATCATATACTTGAACTGTAGTACATTCATTGATATCATGAATCATTTTAACTTTGAGCTTTTCTAATTGATTGTAAATTTTTTTATCAAGATCGTGGTGATCGATATAAGTAATTGAAACTTTGTTTCTTCTAAGCTCTGAAATGATTTCTACAAATTCGTCTTCATTTTTTTTGCTTAGACCAAGATCACAAATAAAAAGTGTTTTTAATTTTTCATTTTCTTTAATTTTTTGTAAGGTTTCCATCATGCTTGGATAATCGTCTAGAAGGGTTTCTCCTTCAAAGGCTTGTTTAATTAATGCAGCAGAGCTTATTCCATCAGCATCTTCTTTGTGAGATAAACAGATGACTTTGGTCCTTTTTGTTTT
>JADNRU010000018.1 GCA_016276965.1 Nitrosopumilales archaeon
ATTAATTGAGGAGCGACTTCTAGTCCAGACCTTGTGATATAATAAAGATCAAATTCTTCTCCACTTCTTTCTAGCTTTCCTCTAAGCTCGTAAACAAATTCATCAGTACTTTTTCCTAACTGTTTACCAAAAAATCTTAATGAAATTTGTTCTCCTTGATTGTCTTCAGCAAAACCAATCAGGCGCAAAAAACGACCTTCCCGCAAAATATCTGCATCAAACTGTTTAAACAAAAAATCTTTTCCTTCAAAAATTATAGTACCATCGTTGATTTTCATTTTGATTTTACTGCCCACCTGTTCTGCAGGCAAAAACGAAAGCTCAATAAATGAATTTTCAATTGTTTTATCATCAAATGCATATCCTCCACCATCTAAGACGTAAGGCTTTGATAATTGAAAATCAGCAAAGGCTGTATGAAAGGACCCAACAGTAAGGACACTCAGAATAATACTTGCTGATAACATCAATAATGCCGAATTCAACATTTTCATTAGGATCTTCTCGATTAGTTTAATTTTTTGTCTTTTAATCTAAGCAGAGTTGTTAATCATTCCTTATTAGAAACACTATTTTTTTGTCCATAATTCGCTCTATCCTCAAAAGTGTTTTTTACGATTCAAAAGCTACTCCTTTTTAATAATTATAGAGGATTTATGTTAAAATCATGAATTCGACACAGTATAACCAGTCTTTGGCAAACATATGCCTGTTTTGCGGTGATCTCTTAAACAAACCATCTCTGTGCACTTTTTGCGGTTTCAAATTTTGTGAAGAGCATAAATCCACTGAAAAACATCAATGTATCAAAACAAGATATTCTGAATATATCAAAAAAAATTCAACTATGCCCCCAAATGTAACAACTGGAAAATTCCGTGTAGTCTGTGAAATGTGTGGTTTTCATACATCTAAAGGGGTCTCAATAGAATATGCTGGTGAAGAATTAATTCAGCATACCCAAATAGTAGGATGTTCTGACAGTGTTTTTCTTGAAGAAGTAAATCAACAAGAAATAATCCCCACATCCACACAAAAAACAAATCTATCACAAAACAACGAAAATAATATCCAAACTGTAAAAACTAATTCTTCTTCAAATGAATCAAACCAAACCTCAGTTGTGGATCAAATTATCAAATTGTCTTCTCTTAAAGAAAAAGGAATGATCTCAGAAGACGAGTTTGCATACATTAAATCAGAATTAATAAAAAAATTACAATAAGATTCTTTAATTAAGAATTGTAAAAAATATCAATCATGAGATTGATTACGGAACAGATGAAAAAACTCATCGAACAACAAAAACTTGGATATGTTGCAACAGTTTCTCCAGATAATACCCCAAATTTATCACCAAAAGGTACAATCAAGCTATGGGATGATGATCAGCTAATCTTTGCTGATATAAAATCTCCAAAAACAATGTCTAATTTAGAAAAAAATCCCTCAATTGAAATCAACATAATAAATCCCATTGCAAGACGGGGATTTAGATTCAAGGGAATCGCAAAAATTATTTCAGAGGGTGAAGAATACGAAAAAATTATCTCTCAATATAAAGAAGATGGGATAAAAAGCACAATTAATAGAGTAGTCATGATCAAAATTAAAACAGCTAGCGAAGTAACATCTCCTCTTTATGATCTAGGATACACTGAAGAAGAAATAAAATCAAAATGGAAAAAACATTACCTTTCTTTTTAATTCTTTTTTATTGACTTTGCAGCTTCTAGTTGTTTTTTTGTTTCCTCATGAGCCCTCCGTTCATTTTCAAGAGTTTGTTTTAGAACCTCAATTTCCTTTTGGCTTACACGTAATTTTGAATTGGCCGAAGCTACCATTGCACTTGCAGCCTCTATAACCTGCTTTGAACTATCTTTTTTTCCAGCAGAATAAATTTGACTCTCTGTGAATTTTAGCTCTTTTTTTGCTTGCTCAATTTTACTTTTTAATTGTTCATATTCTTCTTTTAGCAAGTTTCTCTCTTCGAGTTTCGATTGTGCTTCACTAGTTTGTGATTTAAGGGATTGGAATTCTGTTTTGTTTTTTTCAATATCTGATTTTATAGAATCAAGCTGAGCTTTTGCTTTTTGGTATTTTTCAAAATCAATTTTGATTTTTTTGTGTTCGGATTGAATTGACAATAGCTGTGATTTTGCAGTACCTAGCTTTGATGAAATTTCTTCATAGTCCTTTTTCATAGATTCAAATAATTCTTTTTTTTCATTCCATTCTTTTTTAGAAGACATCAATTCACTAATTACTGAATCATATTCTTCTTTTACAGTAGCAAGCTTTTGCGATACCGAATTGAGGTTTTCAGTTTTGGACTGAACTTCCTTTTTTAGATATTCAAGTTCATTTTGAACCCTTTCTTTTTCTAACTCTTGAGGGCTCTTTACCTCCTCAGTTTGTGCTTTGGACTCTTCCTTGGTTTTTGAGCGTCTAAAAAAACCCATTTTGTTCACTCAAACTTTTTACATTCAAAAAGATGAACATTTCGCTCAAACTACACTCACTTTTCTTACGAAACGAAGGTAAAAACCAATTCCTCCTACAATAAAACCAAAAACAAATGCCAAGGTGCCTAATTCAGGTGAACTTGGATATATTGTTGGAGCAATAATTAACAACAAAGCTCCAAATATTATAAGGAAAAACGCTCCACTCTTTTTTGGTTTGTTGTATTCACTATGTGCCATTTTGATTCAATTTGTCAAATATAGCTGTTAAGAGTTTGCGCAACCTTTTTTCTTCCAATATCTGAAATGAACGGACCGATTTTTGGCCCTCTACTGCTTGATAAAATTATTTGATATAGTGTTTTGAAAAAATCTCCTGCCTTTAGGTTGTTATCTTTTGCAATTTGGAAAATGGCATTTTGTAGATCATCTGGTTCTTTTTCAGCAGAAAGTAATTCTACTAATTGTTTAATTGCTTTTTTTATTTTATCGTCAAGTTGGATTTGAATTTTTTCGCCTTGATCGAAATCATCTGCATAATTTCCAGCCATCTGAATTTGTTCTTCTATTTCAAGAACTGGATTTTTTATTATCCCATAATCGATTAATTTTTTCATTACTCTGTTTTTTCTGTCTTCTTTGAAGATGTTACATAGTTCAATTAAAAGTCTGTAACTAACATATGGACTAGGATTTGCAGGTGTCTTTAGTAAATTGGTGTATTCATAAAGGCCTTTTAACTTGGAAGCTTTTGCAGGATTGTTTAGCTTGATTTTTCCAAAGAATATGTTTTCTAATTCATTATATTCATCCATTAAAGCAGGAATGTCTTCAAAACCTAATTCACGAGCTCCTGTAATTCTCTTATAGAGTAATAGAAAGATAGTTTTTGTACTGCCGTATTTTAGCCAATTTTGTGAAGTGACAACATTTCCTAAGGATTTGGAAATTTTTTTTCCTCTCTTGTCTAAGAACATCTCATACTTGACATGGTGAGGATGAGGAAACTTCAAAATTTCATCTGACACCCAGTCATTTACTTTGACTGAATCCATGATGTCTTTCCCATATGCTTCAAATCGAATATCAAATGCCTGCCATCTTGCTGCAAATTCTACCTTCCAGGCAAGCTTTCCAAGATCTTTGACAATATCTGCCTCTCCTTCATGCCCGCATCCTTTAACAGGATTAGAACCAATCGTAGCATCAACGCATCGATATTTTACCTTCTTTTCGTCTGGCAGGTATTGATAGGCCTCAGTTGTGTAAAGTTTGTCACAGTTAGCACATACAGGAAAATATGGTAGTACCTCTTGGTATTTTTCTTGACCTACCATCTCTGAAATTTTTTCTCCTATTTGTTTACTGTTGACTAGAATTGTATGAATCTGTTCTCTTAGAATTCCTTTTTCATAGGTATCTTTTGCACGTCTAAAATCATATTTTATTCCAAGCTTATCGAGTCCATCTAGAAGAAGACTGCTCATATGCATTCCATAAGAATCATGACAATCAAAAGGATCAGGAATAGCTGAGACTCGTTTTCCTAAATGTTCATTAAGAGACTCTGGAAAACCTTCAGGAATTTTTCTCAAGCCGTCTAAATCATCTGAATATGCAATAAGCTCAGATTTATATCCAAAATTCTCAAGGGCAAGTTTTACTCCGTAAGCACGTACTGCGTCTCCCAAACTTCCAATGTGGGGAACTCCAGAAGCACCAAGACCACTTTCGACTCTAATCAAATCGGTGTTTCGTCCAAGAGCTTTTTCTCGCTCAAGTAACTCGTGTGCTAGTTTGTCAATCCAAGTCCCCTTTCCAATTACTTTTTGTTCAGACATTTACTAATCCCTAGTACAATTGCTTTGCCATGTAAGGACCATCAAGAGAATAGCCTAGTTTCTGATAATATTCTCTTGTTCCTACTGCACTAATTACTAACAATTTCTTTGAATCAAATTCTTCTTTTGCAATCTTTTCAGCGTTACTCATCAAACTTTTTCCTAAACCTGAGTGTTGAATATCATCTTTGTTTCGTTCTCCAATTTTTAATGACTTTCCATAAACATGTAGCTCACGCACAATTGAAGTTTGATTTGAAACTTCTTCTCTATGAGCCTTAGTGCTAGGTTGTCTTAATCTCAAAAACCCATACACTGTATTATCTGAATCATCATATGAAAGAAAAACCTCCCTCCCACCTGATGAATCATAATCCTCACGGTTAAGCTTTAGTTTTGAAGAACCAATTTTTTGAGATAATCCTATTTCTCTGCATCTTAGGCATTTGCATGAAAGATTCTCTTTAGCAAGATTTTTGTGAACAATTTGGCGCAAATTTCCAAGTTTTGGTCCAGCACGTATTTCTATTGGAGATATTTCTCTTTGTATCCTCATAATGCGTACCCATTGTGGCACATTTTTTTTGATTTGCATTAGCACATTGATCATATCTTGATCAGAATATGGAATGTACTTTCCTTCTTGGTAATCTTTGAAAAGTTGAGTATTTTCTAATACTAGCGATGGATAGATCTTTAACATATCTGGCTTAAACCGCGGATCTTCAAAGAGTTGTTTAAAATCAGCAATGTCTTCTTCTGGAGTCATTGTAGGTAAGCCAGGCATCATATGAGCAACTATTTTGTAACCTGAATCCTTTGCAATTTGAAATGATTCAACTACATCATTGAAGTTGTGTCCTCTATTGACAATAGTGTATACTCTTTCCTGTAAACATTGGACTCCTATTTCTACTCTAGTTGCACCAAAATGTAACATCAAATCTACATGTTCTTGTTTACAATAATCTGGTTTAGTTTCAATAGTCAGACCAACATTTCTTATGTCGGTATGTTCGTTGTTTGCTTTTGCAAGTTCTAATGTTGGAGAATCAAAACCATTTAGTGCATCATAACAGCTTTTGATAAAATTTTCTTGATATTTTTTTGGCATGAAAAGAAAAGTGCCACCAACTATGACAAGTTCCAATTTTGAAGCATCGTGCCCATAAGCTATCAGCTTTTCAAGTTTGGTAAGAATTTGCTTTTTTGGATCATATTGATTTTCGATTGCATTAATTGTTAATGGCTCTTTTCCTGTGTAGCTATTAGGCGTGTTAACTTCAACTCCTCCTGGGCAATAGGTACATCTTCCGTGAGGGCATGCGTATGGTTTTGGCATCAGAGCTATTACAGCAACACCTGAGGCAGTCTTTACTGGTTTTTTTAATAACACTCTTTGAAGTTTATTATAATCTGAACCTATAACCTTGGCAAGTATTTCATAATTTCTTGGAATCCTTTCAAGAGAATATTTGGCACAAATTTTTTTGATTTCTTTTTTTACTTGTTGTTTTGATGGTACTGAAACAGTAAGAAGATTTTGTGAAATTTCGCTACAAGCTTGAGAAAAAACAGATTCAGATTTTTGCATTATTATTGAGAATGTGGTCGGTCATAAATTCTTTAAATGAAACTAAATTAGACAAAAGGATTTTATCTTCTTCTACGTGCTTTCTTTCTTCTAGTTGAAGTTCTTCTCCTACTTCTAGTGGGAGTTCTTCTCCTTCTACTAGATGATCTTCTAACTTTTCTTCTTGTCTTTGAGCTACGCTTTACTTTTCTTCGTGATTTTCGTGTAGTTCTTCTTTTTGCAGCAGTTCGTCTTCTTGAAGTTCTTCTTCTGGATGGCCTTCTTTTTGCCTTTCTTTTCTTTTTGGTTTTTCTTTTAGGTTTTTTCCTATTTGATTTAGCTCTTGGATTGCTAGGTTTTAAGCCTCCAGTTTGCCTAATTTTTAAATTTTTTAGCTGAACTATCTCAATTTTTGCTGAGGCGTTTTTACTTACAAGATCTGGATTTATTACAGTAAATTCATTGCCATGTTGTTCAAAACACTCTGGATGAAAAACTCGACCATTAACATACTTCATTTCATTGCGAGTAACACCTTTTTTGCAAGAAACACAAAAAGTGATAAAAGGTTTCTCTGGTGCCTCGCTGATAAAACTATCCATAATACTTGCAATCAGGCTCTTGTCTGTGTCACCCATCCCATTGACAAAATTCATCTAGTGCCATTTAAGACTTTATGAAATTTTTCCAATTTGTAAGATAATAATTAATCTACTCTTAATTTTTTAAATCATTATAGTCTTTGGTGTTTTAATTTTTGTCATTAGAGTCTGAAACATTAGGCGATTTTTTTTTCAAATCTTTTTTGTATTCAATCTTGAGCCAAATGGGTGTAATAATTGTAGTTACTGCTACCATCAAAACAATTGTTGAATAAATATTTGAAGTAAGTACTCCTGATGACAATCCTACACCTGCAACAATTAACCCTACCTCTCCTCTTGAGATCATCCCAACTCCAACTTTCATACCTTTGGACTTGCTCTTAAGAAAGTACCATGCTGGCAAACCACATCCAATATACTTTGTAATTACTGCTATCCCAATTACCACAGCGCTTAACATTAAAATTTCCAAATTAATTCCACGGAAATCAACTTGTGCTCCAATGATTGCAAAGAAAAGTGGTGCAAAAATTATTCCTATTCTTCTGATAAATCCTTCAATCCTTTCAAAAACCTGTGATGTTGATAGGGCCATTCCAACAGCAAATGCACCCACAATCGGGGACAGACCAATTAAACCCGCAAGAGCAGATGCGCCAAATAAACAAGCAGTAGCAATTGCTTCTACACTTCCTTTAGCTTTCCATAATCTGGGAGTTACTACTCTTGGGATAATCAAAACAGAAGCTATCAACATAACAGCAAAGAAACCAAGGACCTGAAGTATGGTAAATGTTACATCGAGTGCATTAAGCTCTCCTAAATCGCCTTCAGCTCCTAACGATGTAACTACTGAAAGAACTGCAATTGCAAGAATGTCGTCAATTACTGCAGCCCCTATTATCAACCGAGCTTCTGGCGTTTTTATCTTCCCAAATTCCGTTAACACCTGTACTGATATTGCAATACTTGTTGCCGTAAGCGCAGTGGCAATCAACATGGATTCAAAGGCACCAAATCCAAATAGCTGAAAAACTATGAGGCCTGCAAAGAAGGGAAAAACGACTCCAGCAGTTCCTACAGTGAAGGAGGCTTTTCCACCCTTTAGAAATTCCTTTGGAGTCATTTCAAGGCCTGCCATAAACAAAATTACAAGTGCCCCAATTTCGCCAAGCACTATCATCTCAGAGTTAATTTGTACTAGAGATCTACCCTCAAACATAATGAATGCCCCTAATGCAAAGGGGCCAACTATCATTCCTGCCAATAGTTCGCCCAAAACTATCGGAAGTTTCAACCTAAGAAAAACCTCTGCTAGCATCTTGGCAGCAAAAAGCAAAATTCCTACACCTATTATGGTTTCAATAAGCTGAGATTCTGCTACCAATGATTCCCCTCTTTTAGGTCACAAATAGGTGCAATATAAGGCGATTATTAGTTGAAAATTATATCAAACTAGTCTAATTGATTATGCAATTTTTTTGGAATTTATAAAAACGCCTTTTTTGTTAGTAATGTTTCCAATCTCTTGAGTTGTAAGTTTATGTTTTCTGAAAATTGATTTAATTTTAGAAACTTCACTTTTTGGTGCAATTACGCAAAATCCAATTCCCATGTTAAATGTTTTGTACATTTCGTCCTTTTTGACTCCACGGTCATGTATTAGCTGCATTATTGGAGGAATCTTTGGCATGTTATCTAAATTAAAACCAATTTTTTTTAGTCGTAAAAGTTTGGTAAAAGAACCCCCAGTAATGTGTGCAAGACCATGAATCTTACACTTTTCTAATGATTCTAAAACCGGGTTTACGTAAATTTCAGTTGGCGCTAAAAGTGCGTTACCCAAAACTCCGACTCCTTTTATTTTATCCATTATTGAATACTTTGAAAGCAAAACTTTTCTTGCCAGAGAATATCCGTTTGAATGCAAGCCACTACTTTGTATTCCAATTATGACATCGCCAGCTTTAATTGATTTACCAAGAACCATTTGTTTTTTTGATAATAATCCTACTACCATTCCTACAAGATCAAATGAAAATCCTTTACCCGCAATCAAGTCTGGCATTATCGCAGTTTCTCCACCAACTATTGGAACATTAGCCTTTTTTGCTCCTGTTGCTAAACCTTGTACAATTTTTCTAAATATGGTTTGATTGTTTTGATTAGCTGCAATATAATCGACAAAGCACACCGGAGTGGCACCAATACAAATTATATCATTAACATTCATTGCAACACAATCAATACCAACTGTGTCATACTTTTTCATCATATTTGCAATAACAACCTTGGTTCCAACACCATCTGTGTGTGTAGCAAGCAATTTTCCGCCAGGAATTTCTAAAATACCTGCATAATGGCCAAAACCGTGAATGATTTTGCCTTTTTTTTGACGTCTTTGGGTTGAGGCAATAATTTTGCCAATTTCAACTTGGCTTTGTTTGATTTTTTTGATATCAACGCCTACGCTTTTGTAAGTTATGGCCATGGATTTTGCCTACTATGAATTAAGAAATTTGGTAATATGAATTCACATCCGGCAAGACATCACATGTACATACCTGCATCGGTTTTTCTATCTTCAGAATATTTTTCTGAAAGTTCCTTAAAGTCTACCCCAATTTTGTCTTTTTGTTTTTTTAGGTCTTCTGTGTCAATGTTGGTATGATAAGCCTTGTTTACTGCCTCAACCAAAGTAGCAGCTGCCAAAGAATCAGGACTTTTGTGATTTGCTTTTACAAGTAATGCTACGCCTTGAATTTTTCTTAAAATACATTCATTTAATATTCCTCCAGGAATCCCCGTAATGAAACCTTGTGGAATCATTTTGATGTCTTTGTCTTGCATTACTCTACAAAGATCTTCTTCAGCTGCACAATATGCTTTGTTGTCGTGTTTGCCATTTGTTGCAACTCCATCTAAAATTACAATCTCGTTTGAGCCTTTTTGCTCTGCCCAATCCAAAATTGCAGCAACCAAAGTATACACTCCTTCCATTCGTAAAGTAATTTCACAAATTACTGCGCAAATGGTTCCTTCTTTATTTGAGTAGAATCGAAATGGATGTCGTAGTCTTCCTTGGATAAAAACTGTAGAAGGAGGCAAGTATTTTGATCTCATATATCCCACTTCTTTCATTTTCAGCTTTTCTATAATGTAACCAACAGACAATGGACCTGCAAGTCCCGCACCAACAAATCCTGCAAAAACAATTGGGGAGTTGTAGTTGATCTTTTTTATCTCAAATATTTCAGCTTCTGGGAATTTCCCTTGTTGCACTCTTTACGTCAAATAGTTGGGTCTAATTACTTTTCTGCATAAACAAATTCAGCATTGTCATGCCTTTGTCTGTAATGGAATAGATAACATTGGGTCCTACTGCTTTTTTTGAGATAAAGTTGTAATCAACACATAGATGCAAGTAGTTGAGAAATGATCTTTTCATACGGATGTTAGATTTTAAATATAGATCTGAAAACGTCATAGGGTTACATCTGACTTGATACAGAAGTTTTAGGAGCGACAAGGTGCTAAAATCGCGTACTCTTGCCTTGATTGCATCAAGAACCTGTTCGTCTCTATGTATGATAAAATCCCCGAATTGATCGGCTACCTCAACTGGAACGTAGGTTAATCGTGCTTTCATATTACGGTATAGTACCGTACTTTACCTTAATAACTCAGATCTGAAGTTTTGTTGAGCTTGAAGACTGATTTTTTTTAACGAAGTGGGATCTGGAGAGATCTACATTGATTGTTAGAATAGTGAAATATCCACAAAGCACCTCCTTTAAACAAACCGTGTTTTACCATCCAGCATGGAAATTGCATTCAATGCAGCTTTGACTGTAGTGGGTCTTGTAATGCTGTGTTATGGGGGACACTGGCTAGTTGAAGGAGGAGTACGTATTGCAAAACGATTTAGAATTAGCAAGCTGATAATTGGAATGACTGTTGTAGCTTATGGTACTTCAACTCCTGAGCTTGCCGCATCGATTGCAGCAGCTGGTGAGCATACTATGCTCATTTTGGGGAATGTTGTTGGATCAAACATAAGCAATATCGGAATGGTGATTGGAATTTCTGCAATTTTAGTTCCTCTGGTTGCACAAAAATCAACTGTAAGAAAAGAAGTGCCCATAATGATTGGAGTTTCTCTTTTGTTAATTGCACTCTCGCTGGATAATGAAATTTCACAATGGGAAGGCGCTTTACTGATTGGTGGTTTAATTGTATTTACTATTTTCATCTATCGAACTGCAAAAAAACAACGAGAAAATAATGTATCAGAAGACAAAGAAGAATCTCCAAGAAAAAAATTTCTTGCACGCTCAATAGTGCTTATTGCAATCGGCGTTGGTTTACTTTGGGGAGGAGCAATTCTAACAATTGACAATGTAGTAATAATTGCTCAATCTATTGGAGTATCTGAAAGAATTATTGGCCTAACAATTATTGCAATTGGAACATCACTTCCTGAACTAATAACATCAATTATGGCAATAAGAAAAGGCCACCACGACATTGGAATTGGTACTATCATTGGAAGCAACATATACAATGTATTGATGATAATTGGTGTGGGTGCAGCAATTGGAGGAATTGTTGTAGTTCCACAAGTTTTTACAGATTATGCTGTAATGATTGGTTTTAGTATTGCTTTATTGATTGTAATTAAAACAGGTTTGATAACAAGACCAATGGGCATTGGATTGACTGGAGCTTATGCAGCCTATTTGGTTTGGCTTTTCTTTCTTCAATGAAAAATTATATTCTCAAAAAACCAAGTTGTTTTAATTGTCAGAACAAAGGAAATGCCCATACTGTAATGAAATAATGCCTGACTTTAATTTGTGGAAAATTCACTTAATTTCAAAACATCCAGAAGTCTTAAAAAGAGAAAAAAAAACTGAATAATCAAATTGGCGTAGCTTTTATTCCTTCGGCTTTAATAGATGGCGCAATTGAAGGAAGCGATGCCCACTGCAAGACGTTTTTTTGATTATCTCCAATTGCTGAAATATTTTGTAACAAAATAGGAAGGTTATGAACAATTCTGACAGATTTTCCTGGATTTTTTATCTCTCCATTTTCAATGATTTGAACTCCACTTCGTGCAGTACATGAAAAGTCTCCCTGAATCGGGTTGACAGCATAAGTATACCATAGTCTTCCAACTAACAATCCATGTTTGGTATCTTTGATCATTTCGTCTTGACTCATCCCAGAACCAGAAATTTTAAGATTATGAGGGGCAGGAATTGGAATTGGTTCTGCACTTCGCCCCATGGGAGAGCCTAACCTACAACCATTTCCCGTAGGATCTCTATTTTCCTTAAAAGAATTAAACAAATCTGAATAAAGATTTTTTAAAATTCCATTTTCAATTAACGAATTTTTTTTTGTTGGAATTCCTTCCTCATCAAATGTCTTACTTCCAACTCCGTCGGATGCATGTGGATCATCAATTAGGTTAAAATCATCCACTGCAATTTTAGTTTGAAGCTTGTCAGAAAAACAACTACGTTTTTCTGAAAAGGTTTTTAGATTAAAGTTTGATGCAAAGACAAAGGCCAAGAGTTCTCCAACTGAATAAGGCTCAAAAATAATACTATATTCTCCTGCTTCGGGTTTTTGTGGATTAATTGAATCAACACACATTTTTGCAGCATCGTATCCGACTGATTCAGCAGAAAATGTTGATAGAGTGCGACAACTTGCCTGACCAATCCCAGAAACAGGTGAGCTACCATATTCTGAATCTGCATTAATTGTTCCAGAAATGTAGGTTGCCTCATCTGAACAGTTCAAACCATTTGTGTTTTGTAGCTTAATTTGTTCTGAGACAATATTTAGTGAACCTGAAATTCTTGACACCTTTGGATTTGAGGCTGAATCAATCATAGTTTGAGCAATATCTGAGGCTTTAGTTCCAGAAATCTCGACTAGTTTCCTATCAAAAAGATTTTCAACATGAGCCTGTGCCTTTAATTCGCAAGGCAAAGACTTCAAGAATTCTTTTGGTTTTGAAAGCTTTGAATATTCCAATGCTTTATCCACCATTTTTTTAACGTCATCAAGATTGCTAGTTTGAGCTGACGAAATTTTTTTTTGATTAATGATACGGATTCCAAGCATTTTGTCTTGATTTTGTTTTATTTCAGCAATTTCTGAATCTGTAATGCGAACTGTTGTAATTCTTTTTTGTATTAGGATAGATTCGCATTCATCAATGTGCAACTTGTTTGCGTATGATACTACCTCTTCACAGGGTGACAAAATTACTTTCGGGGATTTTTGTATTTGAATTTATTAATTTTTATTAATTCAAAATATGATCCGAATCTTTTTGGATCTTTGACATTATCAAGTTTATCAGAATATTTTTCATCTTCTGTATGAAAAGTTTTCAGAATTTTGTATGATGTACTTCTTTGTGCAGGAATTCGTCCAATTTCCCAAGCAAGTCGTCTAATCTCTTTTGGCATTATTAGCTGTCCATTTCCAGCACCAGCTGAAGTCGAAATGCTTTCATTAATCAGGGTGCCTCCAAAGTCATTTGCACCCCACATTAACAACAGCTGCGAGATTTTTTGTCCTTCCTTTACCCAAGACATCTGAATATTGTTGATATAATTATTTAGCATAATTCGTGCAATAGCGTGTGTCAAAAGAACATCTTTTGCGCTTGCCCCTTGCCTTATTCCATCATGAAGCTTGTGTTTGTACATTGGGGCTTCAGAATAAATGAAGTTTAGTGGAACAAACTCTGTAAATCCTCCAGTCTCTTTTTGAATTTCTCGCAACTTTGCAATGTGATTTACACGATCTGATGCACTTTCTATGTGTCCAAACATCATAGTAGATGTTGTGCGAATTCCCATTTGATGAGCAGTTTTTATTATCTCAATCCAGTCATCAACACTAATTCTTCCGGGTGAAATTTTATCTCGCATTCTTTGGTCTAAAATTTCGCAAGCAGTTCCAGGTAAGGTGTCTACTCCGGCTTCTTTTAATCTACCAAGATATTCCTTTATGGAGATCTCATTTCTACTAGCACCGTAAAGCACTTCTTCAGGAGAAAATCCATGGATGTGAATGTCTGGAAGCTCAGCTTTTATGGCCTTGCAAATTTTTTCATAAAGATTTGCGTCCATGTCTGGTGGCAAGCCTGCTTGGATACAAACCTCAGTTGCTCCCAAACTATGTGCCTCTTTTGCGCGAGAAACAATTTCTTCAGTGGGCAAAAAGTAACCTTCTTCTTCTCTAAAATCACGGCTAAATGCGCAAAAACCACATTGTTTTATGCAAACATTTGTGAAATTGATATTTCTGTTAATCACATAAGTTACTTTTTTGCCCACTCTCCTATTACGAAGCTCATCAGCTACCATCCCAACTAAATGAAAATCCATACCTTTTGATTCGTAAAGTCTTGCTGCTTCTTTTGGACTAACTTCTTTTTCCGAAAGAGCTTTGTTTAAAGTAGCAGCTATTAACGGATCAGAATTTTTGAAAAAAGAATCTAAATTAGTTACTTGTAAGGTCATTTCCAATATCTTTCCATTACCAAGTTGTCATCATCCTTAATTGCTGACATTTTTTCTTTAAGTTCTGGATTAACAAAATTAAAAAATTCTGGGTAAACCGGAAATCTTGCTTTTAATTTGAAACCTGCCTTTTCTGAATTATTTTCTATTTTGGTTATTTCTGGCCAAGAAAACTCTGGATTCACATAATCCGGCGTAAGGGGAGATACCCCGCCCCAATCATTTATGCCAACTGAGAGAAAACTTTGATAAGAATTTGGGGAAAGGTTCGGAGGAATCTGTATGTTCATTTGAGGAATAATTATTCTAGTTAGCGCCACTATCATTTTGAAATAATTTTCTTGTGTAGATGGGAAATCTTTCATTGCAGTATCGGGCTTTGGTTGAAAATTCTGCAAAATTATTTCTTGAATATTTCCAAATTTATTATGAATTTTCTTTATAGCAAAAATAGAATCAATTATTTCAAATGGTGTTTCTCCAATACCTACTAACAATCCCGTCGTCATTGGTATTCCTAGAATGCCTGCATTTTCTAAAACTTGTAGTCTTGCTTTAGGATTTTTACTTGGCGCAAGATTGTGCGGCATGTTTTTTTCAGATAATCGCTGACTAACATTTTCAAGCATCACACCCATACTGACGTTAGTTTTTTTCAAATTTTTCATTTCTGATTTGGTCAAGTTACCTGCATTTGTATGAGGAAACAAGCCTTCAGATAAGGCAATTTCACTACAGTGGACTAGATATTCTGCAGTACTTTGATAACCATTTGATTTTAACCAGTTTTTTGCCTCACTATATTTTTGTTCAGGACGTTCTCCAGTTACAAACAAAGCTTCTACACAATGGTGTTTTTTTGCAAGTTTGGATAATTGTAATACTTCTGATTTTGCCATCATTGATAATTTAGATTCATTTGGTTCTGCTTTGTAGGTACAGTAAGAACAAGTATCTCTACATAAATTTACTATATTGAAGAAAGCTTTTTTTGAAAAAGTGACTAGATTTGAATGATTTTTGTTTCTAAGTATTTGTGCGGCTTGGAAAAGGGCTGATGGATAATCTGTAGAAATTTTATAAATTTGATAGGCGTCATTTTTTGAAATCTCTTTTCCTTCTAAAACTTTGTTTAATGATTCAGAATTTAATACAAGCCTGCTCAACAACTGATTTCCTTGAAACCAAGTATTTATTCTTGTATCAATTTCAACTTAATTCAGGTCGTTCTACTAACTTTACGACAATATTGGTTTTTTCGCCGTCTCTTAGTATTTCTAAAAGCATTTCATCTCCAACCCTTTTCTCACGTTGAAGATGAATCAAAATATCATCAATTTTTCTTACAGTTATTCCATCAACTGATAAAATTATGTCTCCTCCTACAGCATATTCTTTTCCATCCACTTGTTTTGTTTCTGATGTGCCCCTCAATCCTGCAATATCTGCGGGACTTCCCTCAATAATTGTAATTACAAGAAAACCTCTTGCATCAGGTAGGTTAAGAATTTCAGCTAGATTAGGATCAATGTCTCTTCCCGAAATTCCAACCCAAGGATGTCGATGTTCCCCTTTATCTATAAGGTCTGGAACAATTTTTGAGATAGTTTTTGATGGAATTGCAAAACCAACTCCAGTAAATTCACCTGTAGCTGATTGAATAGCAGTGTTAATTCCAATTACCTCTGCCTTCAAATTAAGTAGAGGTCCGCCAGAATTTCCAGGATTAATTGCTGCATCAGTCTGAATAACATCAGGGATAGAAAAACCAGTATCTTGAGAAGGTAATAATCTTCCAAGCTGACTTACAATACCTGATGTCATAGAACCAGAAAGACCAAAAGGATTTCCTATAGCAACAACTTCCATTCCAACTTTGAGATTGGATGAATCTCCTAGTGGAAGTGGTTGTAATAAAGATGGAATTACTTCAACTTTAATCACAGCTAGATCAGTAAAGGGATCAACTCCAATTATTTTCGCTTTATATGATCGGCCATCAAGAAAGGTTACATTAATTTCATCAGCGTTCTCAACAACATGTGCATTTGTAATTATATGACCATTTGTATCAAACACAAATCCAGAACCTATACCATTTATGCCAAGAATCTCTTGTTCTTTTACAACATTTACTCTAACTACCCCTTCTTCAGACCGCTCAAAAATTTCAGTTAATAAGAGGTCTTTTTTTACAGGAAGCGGCGTTACTTCCCCAACAATGCTTGGACTTGGTTCATGACCATTGGTTACAATTAATTCTGGTAATGGAATACTAGGTGGGGGAATCATGGCAAATGAAAATACCAATAACACTACAGTTGCTCCAAATAATCCGCCTACTATCATTCCTGATTTTTCCAAGATACTATGACTCTGCCTTTTTTATCTATTAATTTTTCTACACATTAATTGAGCTTTGAACCTGTTCTTTCATACAATAAGTTCGTCCTCTCCAAGATATTGCAGACTTGCTTTTTGCTTGTAAAATTCCTGCTAAAAATCCAGTTACCACAATGAAGCTCCCAATTGGTGCAAATAAGGCATGAAATGCACTGAGAGATAATCCTTTGGTAGCATCTACTAAAGTTGCCAAATAAACCAAGCCAGATGCCAAAGATGAAACAAACAATAAAATTGTAAATGAAACAGTTGCATTAAAAAAAACTAGAGAGTATATCAAAATCGGAAAAGGCATAAGAAGCAAAAACAAAACCGCAAAGAAGATTCCAACTGCGACCTTGCTATTTTGGAGAAACAAAGGAACCATTAATCTTTTTAATGCATTCCATAATGTAGTCCAATTCTTGGCCCAAATTGCTTCAACTAAATGTTCGCCTCGAACCATACGCATTTTAAATCCGGATTCTTTTACTTTTTTTCCTAGCGCGCCATCTTCTATAATCTCATGTTTAACTCCTTCATGGGTTCCAATTGATTGGTAAACTTGTTTTTTAATAATAAAAAAACTACCAAAAAAATATCCAGTTTTTTTAGAAGGATCATTTACTCTCAAAGCTGAAAAACGAGTGTGCAAAAAAGTCGAAAGGACTGGAAGAGTAACTTTTGTCCACCAATCAAGACACAACATTTTTGGAATTACAGTCAATGCATCAAGGTTTAAAGATAACAAATGTGATACTGCTAACGAAATTAATTTTTTTGAATGCCATGTATCCGAATCAGTACAAAGTAAAAGTTCACCTGATGACTTTTGGTAACCTTCCATACATGCCCAATTCTTTCCCATCCAATCTGGAGGTTTTGGTCTTGCAAACACTGGAACCACTTTGGAATTTTTTTCTGAATAATTTTTAATAATCTTCCCTGTGGAATCTTCAGACGAATCATCAATTGCTATTATTTCATAATTTTCGTAATCTTGATCTAGCAATGAATCAATACACCTTCCAATTAATTTTTCTTCGTTTCTGGCAGGCAAAATTATTGAAACCTTTGGTTTGTTATGTTCTTTTTTTTCAAACTTGTCAACGAAAGGAGTAAGCCTAAAAGAATCTAACATTGATTTTATTAAAAAGATCCATGCTCCAGATACACCAATAAGAATGCCAATTAGAATATAGTTGAAAATTTCTAAAATAATATCCATTAAAATCATCGCTCTGCTTCTTGTTTTAAGCTTTGAAGAGCTTGTTCCGTTCCATTTTTTATATGCCTTTTAATCATACCTGTAAACATGCTCATCATTCCTGAGAGTTTGATATCCCAAACAGCATCAAGATTCACTCCCTTATCTGTTGAGTTTAGGTTCAGAGTTTTAGTACCATGAATAATTCCTTTAGTAAACACTGCTTCAATTTTTTCTTTAGGGAATAGTGTTACTTCTTGCATGCATTTTGAATCGCGAAAAGCAATTACTATTTCCCGCGTAATTTTATTTCCTACTTTTGAGATGTTGCGTATTTGTTTAATTCCTTTCCAATACTTTGTTTCATTGTCAATATCTGATACAATATCCCATACTTTGTCAATAGAAGCATCAATAGTAATTGATGCCTGAATTAATGTCATAATGGAAAATCAAAAAATAAGGAATATTAGTCTTGATTTTTCGAAATTAATTTTAACTGGCTTCAAAAATAGTGATTATGCCAATTTCGTACGATGATTTTACAAAATTGGATATTCGTATTGCTAAAATTGATTCAATTGAAAAAATTCCTGGAAAAACAAGAATTGTCAAAGGTGTAATTGATCTGGGTACTGAAAAACGTGATGTAATAATAGGTGGCGCTGAATTTTATTCCGCTGAAGATTTAGTTGGAAAGAAGGTCGTAGTTGTAGCAAACTTAGAACCAAAAAAAATGGCAGGCGTTGAATCAAATGCAATGCTTCTTGCAGCTGATGTTAATGACAAACCATATTGGCTTACAGTAAACGAAGAAGTTCCTCTAGGAACTAAAATAAAATAATTAACCAATACCAGGTCCTTCCTTTTTTGGTTCAACGGGTTTTTTAATTATTTTTTTGTCAAGTTCAGAAGTATCTATGTTTAATTGTAACATTTTTGCGATCACCTTAATGATGTTAGATGCAGCTTGAAATTGTGGAGTTTCTGGATTAACAATTTCACCAAAGAGACCTATCCCATCAATATTTTGATTTTTTCCAAGTCCTAAAATTAGCCCGTTAAACCATGTAATGCTATTTACTTCAGATGAAAGTGGCTTGACTTTTTGCTCACTTAAATTTTTTAATAAGCTAGAGTTAGTGGCAACTCCAAACACTTTTTCTCCATTTCCACTTTTGCCTGGCAAGTAACCCCCTGTAGAAATTACCATTTTGATATTTCCCATTTTACTAACTGTTGATAAAACAAAATTTGCCATTTCAAATACACTTGCGGGTTCTTGTGGTTGATTTTCCCCAGTAAAAACTACAATCGAATTCTTCTCATCAACTGTTAATTCATACTCGTCGTGTGGCAAATCTATTAATCCTTTTTTAAGAGTAACCCAAGGTTTGTCGGTTAGAATTATTTTGGCAGCTTTTTTTGTTTTTAGTTCTTTTGTCAAATGTTGAGTTACTATTCCCCCAACCTTTCCCATATCTGGTAATGAACTAATTAGTACAATGTCTTTGAGACTAAAATCTTGAATTTTATCTATTTTCATAATTTTATCATTTTTTCATAGTATATTCACTTTACTTGAAAATTGCTAGAAGATGAATTTGAGTAACTTTAGAAATTAATCGTAAATCATAAGTTTTTTTTCTTCAAGTAAGGCGTGCAAATTATTTACAGATCTATAGACATCTGCTTCTTTTTTTGCACCAGTACAAACTAATTTTCCTGAAGAAAAAAGCAAAATTACTGTTTTAGGGTCTAACATTCTATGAATTAAACCTGGAAATTGTTCTGGTTCATACATGCTGCGAGGTAATGTTCTTGCAGCTTGTTCCAAGTGAATCTTTCCACCAAGATTAATTGAAGCAACCATGTTTTGAATTGTCACCGTAGCTTCTTTTTTTACTTTAATTCCGCCTTTCCTCAATCTTTGTACCACCATTTTTACAGCCTTTCTTGCCAGGTCTTCTGACTTTGCTCCAGTACACACCATTTTTCCAGATGTAAAAATTAAGGTAGCAGTCTTTGGCACTTTTAATCTAAAAACCAATCCAGGAAATTGATCTGGATGATATTCAACATCAGGAAAATTTCGAGTAATTTCGTTAAGGTCCATTTTTTGATCTACAGATGCAGAAGCTACCACATTTTCAATACTAACAAGAGGTTTTGTTTGAGGCATATTACAGATTTTCCGTACCTACACTATAATAAAAGCAATCATTAATTATTCACTTTGCAGTACATTTTCTTGAAATCTGGTTAGCTAGGCCTAGCTTAATAGAGCAAAAATAATTAATCTGAAAATAGCTTTTTTTGAACTATTAACGAATGATTTATTTTAGAAAAGTTGATCGCTGTGATTATTGGATTTTAGCAATTTTAACCCTGAACAATTTCTTGGCATGGGTGAAGACTCAAACCCCATTCTTTGGGTAATTTGGATTATTCCGATTATAATTTTCGTTTTTTATGGACAACGCATTCAGCTTCAAATAACTTCAGGTGAAATTAAAAAAAATATTTCAAAATTAAAACAATTCAAAGATGAGACAAGAACTGAATTAATAGACTATATAAAAAAATTAAACTCATCCAAAGATCCCGCTCAAAAAATTGACAGGTTCATTGATTATTTTACAATAATGCCTGTAGATATGGACCCAAATGGAATAATTCCTAAGATAAGGCATGTAATACGTTCTAGAGAAGACCAAACTCGAGCTCAAGTAAAATCTTTATTTTCAGAAATTTCTGATTTGGAAAGAACTAAAGTTCAAACAATTCTAGAAGTTGTAACTTCTCTTCAATTACTATACAAAATTGTAAATCATTTTTATCTAACAGCAAAAAAACAAAAAAACTATCCTCTTATTTTACCTCTTCAAATGATGTTACCGTTTATCATGGAAGAAGCAAATGCGTTACATGATGCAATGCCTGCATTAAAACAAGGTCAACCAATTGGTGATGGAATTGGTCCAATGGTTGTTGGTAAAATGATGTTAGGGCATGAAAAACAAAAAGTTGCTTTTGAAACTGTATGGAGCGAATCAGAACATGAAGGACGAAAACTAGTTTTACTGAAAGCTGAAGGGCCTTCTGCAACAGTGGGAAGACCAGGTGATGCCATTGAAGAATTAGTTTCTAAAAACAAACCTGATGCAATTGTTATGATAGACGCATCATTGAAATTAGAAGGTGAAGATTCGGCAACAGTTGCCCAAGGATTTGGAGCAGCAATTGGAGGTATCGGAACTGATAGATTCCAGATTGAAGAAGTAGCCATCAAACATAACATCCCAGTTTTTGCTATAGTCATCAAACAGTCAATTAAAGAAGCAATTACTTTGATGACAAAAGAAATTGCTGACAAGGCAGAAGAAGTAAGATCTCAAGTGTATGATATGATAAAAGAAAACACCACATCTGGTCAATCGGTACTAGTAGTAGGAGTAGGTAATACTTTGGGGGTTTCACAATGATGTTTTCAAAAAAAGAAGAAACAAGAGAACCATACTCTGTTGAACAATGTGATGCATGTAAAAAAGAAACCAAAAGAAAATTCAAAGATGGCGATTATGTTTTCAAAGAAACCTCAAAATGTCCTTCTTGTGAAGGATTATTAAGAATTGTAAAAGTTTTTGGCGAAATTATCAAAGCGAAGTAGTTATTGTAACTCCATCCTCTGTTGGGATAAAGGTGTGCTCAGCTTGTGCAACTCTTTGTTCATGGGTTTCAACTAATATTGGATAAGCATGAACTGCTTTCTTTTTAATTAGAATTTCAAGTAATTCTCTAGCCTTTTTTTCTTCCAATTCTTTAACAAGCCACCTTAGCGCGAAAGGTAACATATTGAAATTACTCCAAATATAGTCTTGAAGCTCGTCAGCCTCTTTATTTTTAGTTTTTTTCCTTGAAACCAAAGCAAAAATATTTTTTGTCTTACCTTCTCGAACAAATCCAGCAGGACGGTTTCCAGTAGTAACGAAGGGCTCACAGGCGTAAGCTTCTTTTCCAGATAATGAAAATCCTCCAATTGACCAAGTATTTGGAATTGATTTTCCGGCATGGATTGTATATTGAGCGAGGGAATGACCACTAAGATTTGCAATGGGGCTAAAACCCAATTTCATTACAGTTTTTTGAATGGTTTTTCCAATATCGCTTGCTTTTACACCAATTTTTATTTTGGAAATAGCACTAGACAAGGCATCTTCTGCAGCTTTAACAAGATTATCATATTGAGGATCATAACACACAGTTACCGCCGTATCTGCAATGTAACCGTTAATCTGTACTCCTAAATCGATTTTTACCAAGTCAGTATCAGAAATTGTTTTTTGATCATTTGGTTCTGCAGTGTAATGTGCAGCTACTTCATTTATGCTAGTGTTTACAGGAAAAGCAGGTTTTGCTTCTCGTTTTCTTATTTCATTTTCTATCTCTTCACAAATTTCTGCAACTGTAGAACCAACCCAATTTTTTTTTCGAGCATTTTCCCTAACCTCTGCAGCAATTTTTCCTGCCTTTAGATAATCATCAATTTGCAATAAATTGCTGTTTTGTTTGTTATTTAAAATCGTATCATCTGTGAAGCTTAAATGGGGGAGATTATTGTGCACATTCTAAGGGATTGTGGTCTAGCTTGGTATGATTCGGGCTTTGGGTGCCTGAGGTCGCAGGTTCAAATCCTGTCAATCCCATTTCATATTTTTTAATTACAAAAAATTTTCAAAATTTTTTTTTGGACAATTAGTAGAGTTATTTTTTCAGGTTATTTTATAACAATTGCCAGACGATAAAGAAGAGTTAGAGTAATGATCTGATGAAGTAATAACTTCAGGCTCTGAGTTTTGGCATACATTTTTATCAAATTTGTTTTTAAAATTTGTATTGAGTTTTGAAAAACGAGATATAATTTTAGTTGTCGCTGTTTTCTTAATCATGATTGGGTTAATTCCATTTACCGCACCAATTTACGCAGTAGGAATTGCAATTGCACTTTACTTTGGAATTAAGGTCTTCATTGGTAGAAGAAACAAAAAACTACAAAAAGAAATCGGAGAAGGGTTTTGTGCAGTATGTGGTCAAAAAATTATTGACAAAAAATGTCCCAGTTGTGACAAACCTTCAAAATAAAAGATTTTTCACCAAATTCAAGTACCAATCCTACGTTTGGCTTATATCCAATAAATCCATAATTCCACTATGGAATTTGAGGTATATCGGACTTTTACAATTAGCTCAACTTTTACTCAATTCTTACCTAAAATTGCATTTTCAAAGAATGCTTGTAAAGAGTGATTAGATGAGATCGTTAGTAGTACTTGGATTATTTGGAATTCTTCTAGTTGGTGGAATTGGTTCTATTATTCCTGCCATGGGTCAGACACTTCCTTTTATTGCAGACTATGTCGTAATTAATGAAGTTGAAATTAATCCGGCAGGGGATGATTATAAAACAATTTCAGAATGGGTAGAGCTTTACAACCCTACTGATGGTCCGGTACATATTGGTGATTGGAAAATTGCCTCAAACAATGCTCTAAAACAAACTCTAACTATTCCACCTGGAACAATTATTGATTCTCGTCACTACATGACTTTTTCTCATGAACGAGGTTGGTTTAAAGATGTTGGAGCAATTATACAATTATTTAATGAAAAAGGTGAACAAGTAGATCAAACTGCAGAAATTACTGATACACAAAATGATTTTTTGACTTGGCAAAGAAAATACGATGGGCATGATACTAATATTTCAGATGATTGGAAGCTTGCGCGTTCAACACTTGCTGGTCTGAATGCCGCAGTACCGACAATTGTAGAAGAAGAAAAAGTAGGCCTTTCCGTTTCAACTGATCAAACTAACTATCTATGGGGTCAAAAAGCAATCATTAGCGGTGAAGTTTCAGAACGCGTTTATATCAAACTACCATTTTTCTATCCTTCACCAATAAATGTTAGAATACTAGGCCCTACAGGCTTTGATCAAAGTAGAACTTTGTATCCTGATTTGAATTTACAATATAAAACAGACTTGGTTTTGGCACAAGTGCAGGAGATGACAGCTGGAACATATCGTGTTTCAGTGGAATATGCAGGAACTACTGCATCAACTCAATTTACAATAGGTTCACCAACTTTTGTTGTTGAGGAAATAATAACAGGTGATATGCAAATTTTCACAGACAAACAAACTTACCTTCCTGGTGAAAATGTAGTCCTGACTGGATATGTTCCAGAAATAATTCCTTTAGAAGGATTGAACTATGTTGTTCATGATGCAAATGGAATAGTGTATGTGGAGGGAAATCTATTTCCAAAAGAAATAGGAGCAGGAGTATATGGAGCTAAAGGAGGAACTCATATAGCTGATCAGACTCGGCAATTTGCAACTTTTATTTTCGTAGATACTGCAGAACCAGTTTATGGGATTTATACAATTGACGGTGAATACGGTGGTCAACATGCAGAAACCTCGTTTAAAGTAGTCGAAGATGCGAAAGAAGACAAACCTATTTCCTTGACTACTGACAAGGAGGCATATGGTCTTAATGATTTTGTTAGAATTTCAGGCCGTTTAAACTCAGTGTTTGACTACACAATGAATTTATCCATTATACAGACTGATCAAACAGCTCTAGGAGTCACAAGTAAAATTGGATTTATTTTTCCTGGTGGTCAAACCTTGTTTAAGAGACCTAACGAATCAGTCCGACTTGAAG
>JADNRU010000019.1 GCA_016276965.1 Nitrosopumilales archaeon
ATTTCTTTATTTTTCCAAAGATCAATTACTAAATTGAGGTAACAAAGAGGTATCATTAAGGTATCATTTTATCTGCAAAAATACATACTTTTTACATACTTTTTTTGGTTGTTTACAGCTGTTTACACCAAAAAACAAGGGGTTTAGCTTTTACACATACCAAAAAAAGATCATGTTACTCTAGCTGGGTTAGCTGGGTCTTTTTGTGGTTGGATGCAATATTTATGAACAAATGTTAAACCCCCCCTGAAAATGGGCATTTCTGAAAAAATCGCTTTGTTCATAAAAGAAGGTTGCATAGTACGGGGTTTAGCTTTTAGGAATACTTTGGAAAAATAAAGAAATCAAACATTGATGTTAAAGCCTTCTTCTATTGAAGGCAATACCGTTCCAAAAACTGCAAGCTGTATTACGATTCCAATACCAAATAAGGCTAATCCAAGGTAAAGACAATTCTTAGCTTTTCTGGGATCATCGCCTCTTAACACAAAATATGCTATGATAGCCCCTATCAATCCGAACATAATTGGCAACAAAAACCACCAATTACTCCTTGTTTTTTCGTATGACATGTTTATTTCAACGCAAAGTCCTACATCAATAAATATTCCGAAAACTCATTTTTGAGGAATATTTGCTTTTTTTCTGACTTGGTTAATTTCGATTTCAACTGTTTCTAAAGGTTCTTCAACCTGATTTCTCCTAATGGAAAACATTTTTGGTTTTTCAAAGTCATCTGTACAATCTGGGCAGGCATACACCAACACTCGATGCTCATTAGGTGCTTTTGGGTTTGAAAGGCGTGGGTAGTATACAAGTCGAGCTCCACAATCTACACAATATCTGTTGGCCCGCCTAGTTCTGGCCAATGTAAACCTCTTGCATTCTTCCTAATCTGCGATCAGATATTAGATCTACGCAGTCTAATTGAGTAAACCTTTTGGTTCTATGCTGGTATATTTCAAAATTCGAATATAGAATAACACCAAACTGACCCCTAAATGCTTGCTCTTATGCAAAAATGATATTTCAAAATTCGAATATAGAAATAACAAAAGCGCCGCCCGCCAGACTTGAACTGGCGACCAACGGATTAACAGTCCGACGCTCCACCACGCTGAGCTAGGGCGGCAACTGGATTGTACCTTGACAATAGCGATTTAATCCTTACGAACATCTTTTTTTAGAAATTCAATTGAATTTTGAAAAAAAATCTTTGATTTCCTTTGTACAATTTTCCACCAGCTCCACTATTTCCATATGCTCTTCTGGGGATGGTTCACGTTTATGAAAAATTTGGAATGCACTCAGTGCAGAACCTACAATTTCTCCCACAAAAAATCCACATAGAAAATCTCCTGTATTCTCACATTGCCAAACTTCACTAATTCTAGGCGAGGCCCCAGCATTTTTGTAAAGATTTAGGGTATCTCTAATTAGCTTGTTGGTTTGTTCTTTAAATTCTGGGTCTAGGGTCATTGAATAAAATTTATTTTTCTATTCCTGAGGATTTAGAAAATACATAGATTCCATCAAGAAAAACTCTATGATCCTTATTTTTAATTTTGGTTCCTTGTTGTACATTAGCTGCGGTTTGGGTAATATCAGTCAGGACAGGACCAGTCATAGTTACCTCGTCTCCTTTGGCAACAACTCTAGTTGCTCCACGAATCTTAATTACACGAGGAGCACGTTCGCCTTGGAAATTTTCAATTCGAATCTCACTTCCCTTGGGCTTAACAGTGATAGGAAAGTGCGCGTAAACTACTTTCATTTTTACAGTATATCCTTCTGAAACTCCTTTACAGAGTTCTCGCACTAGAGATTTTGCAGTATTAAGAATGGCATAATCTTTTTTCCTATTCCCTTTTGCTTTTAAAAATACGGAATCATCTTTTACCTCAAGGATTACAGGAATTTTTTTAAAATTCTTAAATGTCTTGCCCAAAGGCCCTTCAACTTGCAAAATATTTTTTTTGAGATTTACTTTAACTTTCGGAGGTACTTTAACTGAAGTTTCAAATTTTGCTAATTGTTTAGTAGACATAACCTATCAAAAAACCTCCGATTCCTTTGTTTGCAGCATCATGATGTGACATCACTCCTTGATTGGTAGTAACTAATAGCATTCCCCTTTCATAGGAAGGCAAGTAATTTTGCTCCCATGTAGAGTATTCTGTCTTTTTTACCTTGAATCTGGGCGTAATTGCACCACATTTTGTAATTTTTGCCAATAATTGAATTTTGAGTTTGCCTCCTCTTTTATCATCTATGTGTTCGAATTTTCCAATGTACCCTTCTTTTTCCAGAGTTTTTAGAACTTCAACAGCGAGCTTTGAAGTTGGAAGTACTATACATTCACCTTTTCTTCTACTCTCAGTATTGTACAAGGTTACAAACAAATTTGCTAAAACATTCGTAGCTGGCATTTTTTCACACTCACATATTTTTTTTGAATCCTAAAGATTCAGCTACTTCTCTAAAACAACGTCTGCAAATAAGTAGATTGTATTTTTGGATAACAGCAGTGTAATCTCCACATCGTTTACACCATCTTGAACCCCTACCAAACGTGTGTTTTTTCCTACCAGTAAATTCGTAAGATCTATCTTTTGGCATTATATTATAGCTACTCCAAACTCGCGTTTTAGAAATTCTTTTGCGTCATCAGAATTAATTCTGTGTTTTTTTCCGATCTTTGCTTTGTGTCTACTTCTTAATCGTATGTTAAATCCAGGTCGAGAAAAAGATACTGCAACATCTAGTCCCAAAATACCAATATTAGGGTCATATTTTATTCCTGGAATGTCAATATGCTCTAAAATTCCAAAAGAGACATTTCCAAAATTATCAAATGACGAACCTTTAATTTGATTTCCTTTGGCATCTAATAGCCGCTTGAGAAGAGATTCGGCATCCTTTCCACGGGAGGTAGTTGCAACTCCTATAGGTTCTCCTTTACGAACTCCCCAATCTCTTTGAGTTTCTTTAGCATTTCTAGCGCAGGATTTTTTTCCAGAAATCTGATCTAATGCAGTTTTTGCAATTAGTATTGCATCACCAGATTTTCCAACACCCATATTCAAAACCACTTTTTCAAGCTTGATTTTTTTCATCATGTTTTGAGTTTGTTGTGCCATTTAATCACCTAACTTGGATAACCGGTTTTTCCTTTCCAACTACCATAACAAGATCTGTTGGTATTTCGATTGTTCGTTCACCTAATGTGACAAGCACGCGTTTAGGAAGAATAAATGAACCTTCTTTAATTTCTTCAACTGAACCTGTCTGACCGGCGTTAATTCCTCTAATTACTATTACATGTGATTTCTTTTCTAATTTAATTACATCTAGAATTTTTTGTTCTGGAATTTGCATTAAGCAAGAATCTCCAACATCAATTTTTGTATCAGAAATTAATGACTTCCCGTCATGAAAACCAATCTGTGTTTTTCCACCTTTTATTGAGGTTTTACTAATCACTTTAACCAATTTTTTTGATTTTTCATTTTCTAGAATCTTTAAAGGTTTCAAGACATGACCGTCTTGAGGAACAAGACGATAAACTTCCGAAATTCCTTCTAATTCAATTACATCCATCAATCCCAAACCATGATGAAGAGACTTTCGTGTTATTCCATCAACAATAATTTTTCCACCATAAATAGAAGATTTCGCTTCTCTTAAAGTAGTGACATGTTTTAAAGTGTCACGAAGGAAAACTGCGCTTGGAATAGAATAATTTTTTGGATGAGGTCCTGGTCGAACGGTAATTACAAATCGTTTGTCTTTTCTTGTAATTCCCCAAAACTTGGGTGCCATTTGTCGTTTAAGTTTTTTACTTCCTGCTATGCTTACCATTTCTAATTCTTAGTCTCCTTTTTTGTTTGGGTTTTCTTTGGTTTTTCCGGTTTAGCTTCTTTTGGTTTTTCCGGTTTAGCTTCTTTTGGTTTTTCCGGTTTAGCTTCTTTTGGAGTGGTTTTTGGTTTCTTACCTTCTAGTTTGCTTTTTCTCCAATGATCTTCAGTATTTAGATTAGTTATCAAAACGTTTGATGATTGGATAAAAACATCAATTTTTTCTCCTTTGAGTTTTTCTCGTTTAATACCTTCTATTGCTACGCTATTGCTCAGAATTGATACTTTTGTAATTTTACCGTCGATGCCTTTGTATTCTCCACGAATTACTTTAACTGAATCATCCACGGCAACTCGCATTCTTCTTTTTCCATATTTCTTTTGAAGGTCTTTGGATAAAGGACTAGAAACCTGTTTGCTTTTTACAGCAAAAGTCGCACGATAGATTTGTTGATTTCTCATTTTTGTTGGTTTCATTTTATACCACCATTGAAGCTAGATTAGCTACTCTTGGCCATTTTTCTGACGCCTCTGCAGCGACAGGTCCTTTGATGTCTGTTCCTTTAATTTCTCCTTCTGGAGTTACAAGTACTCCAGCGTTATCTTCAAAAACTACTCGAACGCCGTTCAATCTTCGAATTGGATATTTTTGTCTAATTACCACAGCGCCCCAAACTTGTCCTCTCAATTCTGCTGGACCTTTTTTTACAACTACATTTACATAGTCACCAACTGCAGCTGCAGGTAATCGTGATGCACGTGTTTTTATTTTTTGAACCATAACAATTTCTAAAATTTTTGCACCAGTGTTATCAGCGCAAGTTATTTGAGCGCCCAATGGCAAAACTCGGGTAATATATGGTCTGAATTCTTCAACTCCTTTAGTTTTTCCACGACTTCGACCTTGTGACATTATTTCTTGACCTCCACGACAACATATGAAACAGATTTTGAAATGGGTCTACATTCTGCAGTTAAAACTGTATCACCTTCTTCTATAACGATACATGAAGGTTTGTAAGCGTGGATGGTACTTTTACTCCTTGCATATCTTTTGAATTTACTAAAATAAACAGGAGATTCTTTTTGAAGCACAATAGTTTTTTTTGCTTTGGTGCTTACTACTTTGCCCTCAAATAACTTTCCTCTTACACTGAGTTTACCATGGAAAGGACAATGTAAATCAGTACAATTCTGTTTGGGGAATGTTACAGAAAGTCCTATATTTTTAGTCAAATTTTTAACCTCAATCTATCTTCGGGTCTTTTCTGGATTAGAGAACCAGACAAGGTAATATTTTGGCCATTGATGTGAAATTTCCATTTGTTGGAATTTTTTGGAATATTTTTTAGTCCAGATTGTGTTTTAATTAGAAACATAGATTTGGTTTCATCAACGATTTTTCCACTCATTCCCATAATGTGTTTATCTGTAGATTCAACCACTTCGGTTTTCAAACCAATCAATTCATGTGTCACAATATTGTTCAAAGTTATCATTTTTTCTTCAACTCATTTAGTCTAGTCATTATTCTTGCAATGTCTTTTCTAAGTGGTTTGAGTTTTCCACTTTCTTTTCTGAGAGTTCCTTTGGCATTATCTACTCTTAGTTTAGTTAAATCAGAACGCATTTGTTGTAATCTATCCTCAAGATCATTTTCATTAAATTCTCGAATGGACTTCATCTTAATTCTGCCCATTACTTTAACTTCTCCTCTTCATCTTCCAAAGTTTCGATCTTTTCAACAAGTTTTGATTCAAGTTCAATTTGCTCACTTTCTGTTTTGGCTTTTTCTTTTAGCTTACTGATTTCATCTTTGTCAATTTTTTCTGGGATTATCTCTAGTTCTTTTTTCTCAATTGGTTTTGCTTCTTTCTTTGGTTTTTCTTTTAATTCAAATTCTGGGATAAATTTATCTTTCCTAGCAATTCTAATTCGAACACCAATCAAACCCATAGGTGTTTTTACATGTGCAATGTCTTCAGCAACAATAACATCTGCATGATGACCTGCTCTTGGAAGAATTCCTGCTGAATGTTTTTCAAAAGCGGAACGATCTCCTCGTAGCTTTCCAGAAACTGTAATTTGTACGCCCATGGCGCCTCCATCCATAATTTGTTGCATAGTCCACATTGTTGCACGTCTAAAAGCGGTTCCACGTTCAATATGTGAAGCTAAACGGGTACACATTACATTAGGAGATAATTCCGGTTTAGGAATTTCTACTACTGAAATTTGTGGATTCTTTAATCCAAATTTAGAACCAAGTGTATCAGTTAATTCACGTATTCCACTACCCTTACGTCCTATAACTATGCCAGGTCTTGTTACATGTAGTGCAATTCTTGTCCCTGTTGGTGTTTTTGAGATATCAACGCCTGAAAATCCTGCGTCTTTAATTTTTTGTCGAAGATAATCCTTAAGCAACATCATATTATAATTATCTTTTATCACGTTTTTTACAGATGACAAACTTAAACTTCCTGTGCTACCAACTCTACATGTGTAAGAACATTATTTTTTGGGGTAGCCCTTCCCATTGCACGTGGAATAAATCGTTTAATCAATACTCCTTTGTGTACAACTGCATTCACAATTTTTAATCGATCTAAATCCATTCCTTTGTATTCAGCATTTGACTCTAAATTGTCAAGAACCTTCAGAAACTCAGTTGCAGATTTTTCTGGATATCTACCAGACATTACTCCAGGATCCGATTTGTGGCCAACTTGATTTTTGTACCTTTTGAATGGAACTGCTTGTTTTTTAGAAATTACACCTTGAAGATAGTCTCTTGCTTTTTCTAAGGACATACCTTTTATCGCCTTTGCAATCTCTCGAGCATGTTTATGAGAAATTTCTTTTTCTCTTAATGAAGCTCGAACGTGCCTTGTTGAATCATAATTTTGAAAAGCATAACCGAATTTTGGCAAAATATATCACTTCAATGGAACATACAAGCTAGATCGTGATGCGCCAACTCCAGGTGCACCGTGACTGACTCTTTTATTTGTGATAACATATTCTCCAAGATAATGACTTATCATTTCTGGAACAATTGTAACTGGCACGAATTCTTTGCCTGAAAAAACATTAATTTGAACCCCAACCATGTAAGGCAAAATAATTAAATCTCTAAGGTGGGTTTTAATTGGATTTTTTAGTTTGCCAGTTTTTGCCTGTTTTATTTCTTCGATTAATTTTCTCTTGCCATCAGTAATTCCTCGAGTCAATGATCTTCTAGCTCTTGCTGGAAACAATTGAAAGAGTTTATCCATAGACATATTTTCTAATTCCTTTAATAAAATTCCCTTATATTCGAATTTTTTAGCCATTATACATCACCTTGTTTGCAACTAGTAAGGATTTTTGAACCATATTATAGCATTCCTATCTTTGTTGCCAAATCTCTTGCCTTATCAGTTGATTCAAACTTTACAAAAGCTTTCTTCCCATACACTGTTTTAGCTGTATTGACATCTTTAGCTGTTTCGTTGTACAAAGTTTTGACTGCTTGAGTAATCTTTTTCTTTGTTGCAGAACTTTCAACGATAAAACATAATTTTTGTTCATTTTCTACTAAGGCAAAAGTTTTTTCTGTAATATGTGGTCTAATGATAATTTTTGTTGCTTCTTCTATATTCATTTAATTATCCCCATTAATTCCAAGTGAGGCGATTTGATTTTTGCCATTTCTTCAATTACACTTTTTGAGTAAACGGTAAGTCTTATTGGAACTGCCCCAGGTGCCAAATCTAAAACACTTAGTTCTTTAACAGAACAAACGTCTAAGCCTGGAAAAGAACCACAAGCTTCAGATAAATTTTTTGGATTTTTTGTTACAAACAATATACTCTTACCTACCTTTTTTCGTCTTCCTCTCAAAGCTGATTTTCCCGTCCTTGCATTTCTCGATTTGAGTCTTTGAATGTCTTGGGTCAAATTTAATGAATCTAAAACTTTGATCAAATCTTTCGCTTTGGAAATAGATTCAATTTCATCAGAAATCACCAAGGGAAAAGAATCAATTTTGTCTACCTTATGGCCTCTTGATTCAACTATTTCTTTCGAAGCAGTAGCTGCGATTGCTGAACAAAGTGCTAGAGTTTTTTCTTTTTTGTTAAGTTTTTTGTGAATGATTTTTTGAGAAGTTGGCGGATGTGCTTGTCTTCCTCCTTTTGTAGAGGCTACACCACCTGCTTCACCTTGTCGTCCTCCTCCACCACCACGAAGTCTTGCAATCCTGGCTTGGCCATGACCAGTTGGTGGATCTAATGATCTTGCAACTACATCCATTCCTGCTGTTGGATGTCTTCCTTGTTTTTGAAATTGATGAGAGTATAGGTTAACAAATGCTTTGTGAATTAGATCCTTTCTGAAAGGAGTTGAAAATACTTGCGGCAAATCAATTTCTTTTTCTTTTGTACCAGTAGTTGTTAAAACAGCGACACTCATCACAAAACAACTTCTAATATGTTGGGTTTGATAATTTTTTTGGGAATATTTCTTATTTGAGATCTTAATTTAATTAATCTTCGATAAGTTCCTGGAACTGAACCCTTTAAGACAACGTAATCACCATTAACAAATCCAAAGTGTTTGAAACCACCTGCAGGATTAATCTTAAATTCATTTTTCTCAGTATTGCTGAGAATCATTATTCGCTTATCATATTCTGTTCTTTGGTGAAAGCCACGCTGACCTGCTCTAGGAACAGTATACATAACATATTGAGGAGAAATTGGGCCTAGAGAACCTACTTCTCTTACGCTCTTTCTTGATTTGTGTTGTTTCTTTTTAACACCCCATCTAGTTATAGGACCTTCCCAACCTTTTCCTTTGGTTATTGCTGCTGTATCTACAGTTACACCGCTTTCAAAAACCTGATCAATTTTTATTTCCTTCCCCAAAAGTTCTTTAAGAAAAGTAAACTGTTTTTCTATTGTTCCTCCCTGAACCGCTATTTCAAAGACATATGGTTTTTTTTGTTCTAGGTTAGAATGTCTAGGAATTATTGCAACAACTGCAAACAAATCATGAATTTTTCCAATAGAGTTTTGTATCGATTCTAAATTGTTGCCCTCGGTGTTTTTCAAAATTCTTGAAATTTCTTTTGGTAAATCCTTTGCAAAAACATCAAAGTCTGCATGTTGACCATTATGATTTTTTGTATATCCTCTCATTCCGATTATTAACATGGGCGGAGTAACAATGACAGTTCCAAGACTAACTAGTTGTTTTCCAAAGTTTGGAGTTTTTTCTCGGTCATCTATACTAACGATCTGAATACATCCAGCCTTAAAACCTGCATGAGCTAACAGTTTTGGTTCTTCAAAAGTTTGTTTTGGCCAAGATCGTATTCTAGCTTCCATACTTTGTGCTCTACCTTTAGGTAAGTATGCAAGACTTCCTCTACGTGGTTGACTATGTCTTCTATGACCCATTGATAAACGAAAAATGTCGTTAACCCCATTATATACGTACTAAAATTTTCAATAATTTATGAAATATTTTATAAAAAATTATGTTAAGGTAAATTCAAACTTCCTATTACAGAAAAAAAACTAATTATCCCAATTACAATTCCTGCTGCACCAAATATTATTGCTAATAGAAGAAAATTTTTTTGTTTTGACAATGTTATTGATTAGATTTTTTTTATTTTAAATGTAGCCCGTTTGATTCAAGTTTAGAATTGCAAGCGAACCCAAAATACTCTCTTCAAGACGAATTGTTTCAGTAGCTTGATTTGGAAAAAAATTCAAGATTGTATAATTCTGAATTTTTTTAATATCGCTGCCTAAAATGTCATGAATGCCTCTTTCTGGAGAACCAAAAACGACTAGTAATGGTTTTTGGTTTTTTAATGACTTAATTTGCGAACTAGAAATTACTTTGCCTTTTCTAGAAGTGAGTACAATGTTTCCCTTCCAAGATGAAAGTAATGAAAAAAGATTTCCTCGCTCTTTGACTTTGTAGCCCCAATATTCTTGGAGATCATTTTTTGAAATCTCTTTTATAGAGAGTTTTGGATAACCTTCTTTGAATTGAATGGTAATTCTTGTTCCAACTTTTTCATTTTTAAAATAAGGCAACAGATGGTTAAATCCTAAATCTAGAAATTTTTTGCCTTTAATGCTTACAACTAATCCTTCACGTACATCACCTGATTTGATTAATTTAGGATTAGAAATTTTACTATGACTTGGAATTTTTAATGGTTGTAATACTCCGGCGTATTTTAAAAGATCCATTTTTGGATAGAGATGTCTTCTAAAATATTGGGGAGTTTCTAGATACTTCAAAATTGTTGAAAGAAGTTTGGTGTCTTTGTTATCTACATGACGTTCGTGATAAATGAAAATCTCTTCTACCTGAAAAATTGCACATGCTCTGGCAATAATTGAAATTTTTCTTGATTTATTAAGTTGAGTCGATTCATCAATTAATGCGGAATCAGGTATTGCGATTGATGTTTTCAATGTAGTTAGTACTTTGCTTATTATAAAAAAGCATATGTTATTTTTTCTCTGCTGGGTATTTTTCTTTTGCAATCGTTGCAAACTTTTCTATTTGTTCATCAGAGATTATCTCAAAAGATTTTGTGTCGGATTTAATTTGAGACATTCTGATGTGTTTTGTTCCCTCTTTATCTTCACTTGCAATGTAAATTGAGGCAGTAGCTAAAGCGCCAGCATCTTCTAAAGATATATCTGGTTTGTAGGTTTTTTCAAGAAAATCAGTTACTTGATCCGAACCAGAACCAATTGCAATAGCTTCATAAGAAATGTAAGTCCCGCTCGGGTCTGTAAGAAAAAGTGAATTTCCAGTAGAATCTACACCACCAAGAATTAGGGCAACACCAAAAGGTCGTACTCCAGCATATTGTGTAAATTGTTGAGATTGATCAGCAAGATGTTTGGCTATTGCTTCAACATCTACGGGTTCATCGTAAATCAATTTGTTACTTTGTGAAAAAAATCGTGCATTATCAACTTGGCTTCTAGCATCTGGGATATATCCGGCTGCAGCAACTCCAACATGTTCGTCAATTTGAAATATTTTTTGAGCTGTGTCAGAAATCTGTAGCTTTCTAGGTTTTTCCTCAGCAGCGATTATTATGCCATCTTTGCTTTTGATACCAACTGCTATTGTACCTCTTCTTACAGTTTCAATAGCATACTCTACCTGATACAAACGTCCATCCGGAGAAAAAACTGTAATTGCTCTATCGTATCCTTGTTGTGTAGGTAGCATGTCAATTTTCAATGCTTTGAAAGTTTAATTTAAGTCTAATCATGTTCAATTCATGCAATTTGAAATTCCATTTTCAGGTCATAAAAATATTAGATCACTTCATAAAAAAACAATAGAAATTACAAAGGAATCTAATCTAACTCCTAGCGGAGATTGCATTGTTGGAGTGAGTGCATATTGTGGGTGTAGTGAAATTTCAGATGAAATTAAAACTAAATTAAAAAACCCAAATTCAAATGTAGAATTTACTATTATTATAGAGGACTATTCATTTAAAATTAAAGGCAAGGGACACCAAGATCTTTTGTTTTCTCATCCTACAGATATTGTATTACGAAAAAGTAATTATGTTTGCCCAAGAACTTTAGCTGTAAATTGCGATAAGGCTTCAGATTCTATTCCAAGGAAAATTGTTAAATTGTTACAAGACCCAAAAACAAAAGGAATTTTCAGAATAAAGGTTACTTAGGTTTTGAAATAGGGTGATTCTCATTTTCTAAAACTTGGGTAATTGCTCGATTAACTATTTCTAACAACAAATATTGAGTATAGCTATCTCGATCAACAGTTTTTTTATTTTTAATTTTTGTTTCAGTTTTTTGGTTGATGTTTTTCAATAATTTTTCTATTTTATCTGAAGTGGTCTTTATTACACTGGAGTATTTCGAATCAAAATCTTCAGGAATTTCAAAATCAAGGAGTTTAGTTGAAGTTCCATAAAATTTTGTAATAGCTCCTCTAGCCTCTTGAATTTTTACAATTTCAATTAAACCAGATTCTTTTAGAATGTCCAAATGATGACGAACTGTCGTAAGAGCTTTAGTGTAACCCATATTTTTTAATTCGTCTAAAATTTGTTCAGCTGATAGTTGTTGATGGTATAATATTTTGAGCATTTTTGCTCTTGAAGGAGCCTCAATTGCGCGAGCTAGTTCGATGCTTGTTGTCACCATACGATTAATCTTGATTGGTTTTTCAAGTAATGTGGACATGTTAAAATTCAGTCTATAAGTTAGCTAAAAGCTCCTTATATCACATTTTTTTGTCTATTCGCATCAATTTTTTTTTGTTACAATTTTTTTCAACCCACTACGAAAATTCTAGTAGATAAAACTAGAAAGATTGGCTTAATAGTAATTTTATAATAATATAATCATGAATATGGTACCGCTACTAAAAAAACTAAAAAACATTTACCCGGGAAGTTTTTCTGGAAAAATGGGCTTATGTCAGATACCATTGCTTGCAAAAAAGAAAACCGGCATATGATAAATTCATAGAATCAGAATTAAAGAGAATGTTTGGTAAATCGCTCATACGCCGTTACATATCGTTCAGACATTTTCTTAATTAGTTCAGTAAGAATTTCTGGTGGAATAGGTTCTTTTCCTGCCGACCTGGCTTCTTCAAATTGTTTTTGATAACCGTTTTTTGTTAACCAATCTCGCAATAGTTGTTTATCGTATGCTTCCTGCACTTTACCAACTTCGTAAGAATCTTTTGGCCATAACCGGTATTCGTCTGGTCCAATTGAATCACCAAGAATAATTTCATCTCCAATTTTTCCAAATTCAAGTTTCAAATCAGCGAGAATAAATCCTACAGAATCGGCTATTTTTGTCATCTTGTTATAGATTTCAATTGATTTTTTTGATAACCAATCAAAATCCTCCGAAGTCACAAGTCCCATTTCAATTGCCTTTTTTTTGTCAACAGGTAAATCGTGTGTTGATTTTGTTGTTGGATCAAATATTGGTTTAGTAAGCTTCGCTGCTATTTTGGGTTCTGAACCTTCGGGAAGGCTTACTTTGCCTTTTTTCCATCTTCCAACCAAACTTCCATAAAAATACCCTCTTACAACACATTCAATTGGAAGCATTTTCATTTTTTTAACAATAATTCCGGTCTTGGATTCAGTTCTTACAAAATGATTAGGAACATCCAATTCCTTAAACCAAAACTCAGCAAATTTACAAAGCACTTCACCTTTTTTTGGAATTTCTTCTTTGAATTTTACATCGTAAGCAGATACCCTATCACTAAAAAGGAATAATAGATTCCCATCCTCCAAATCATAAATGTCTTTTACCTTTCCTGAAGCTAGAAATTTCATCTAAGAATTTTTTATTTAAGATATCATTTAATTGATACTAAATCAGTAAATGACAATTTAAGAACCCATCATCCCGGGCATTTTTAATGGAATACGGAATGCTTTGCTTACAAAAATTCCTTCATTTGCAGTCACTATTACAAATTCCATTTCATTGTCAGAAGGTGGAGAAACCAGTATTTTTTGCCCAGGCTTTAAAGTACCCAATTCTTGAATATCACCGCCTCCAAAGTTGGCTTTGACATTTGTTAGTGGTTGTGAGCCTATATTTTGAATCATGACTCGGGCCATCACAAATAGGTCTTGTTCATCCTTAAATGGATCTACAAAAATTGCATATTCTCCAGAGGCAACTGCACCTTTAGACAGGGTTAAGCTAACTACTATGCCTAAAACAGCAATTACTCCAATCCCTGCTACTAAGAGAAATTTATAGCCACCCACACCTAATAATACATCTTCTGACTTTTAAGATAGTTGAAATTTAGGCACACTTTAACCTAATAATGAATTAAAACATGGATTTACAAGTATAGAAATTTTGGTACTTGTGACTAACCCATAAAGACTATTAGTAAAAAATTATTGTATGTTCTTGGGCATGCTGGAACAAAAATTGGAAGGGCATAGGATAACCATCATTCTTGATGACAATATTGTAAAAAATTTGAGAAAAAAACAAGCAAAAATGTTGATTGGGACAAGCAAATCCGTTACTCTAACTAGTGTAATTAAGGAAATCTTGCGAGATTCCTTTGGCACAGAAAAAATTTAGAATATTCCACCCAATTAGTTTTTTTTATAGAAAATAGAATGAATCCAAGAATAATCAAATAGCATCATCATAGAATCAATCATAGATTTTGAATTAGTCCAAAAAGCAAGTACATCTCGAGCAGGATAACTTGCATTTTTTAGGAAAATTAAGAGTTCTTCAGAATCACTGATAATAAAGCATTGATCAGAGTTATCAAATTTAGATAGCAATTTTACATTTGATTTGCCAATTTTATGAATTAAATCTGGAATTATGAAAGGTGAAGAAATTATGAATTTCATATAAAAGTGGAGATTATTCTTTTGCTCTATTATATCATTGTAATAAAATTTTGAAAGGTCTTTTGGCGTACAAAAGAATTTGCATTCTCTTTTAGAGCGGTGCAACATTTCTTTTATTTTATTATGAATTCTGGGAGTTCCTTGAAGAATTTGAAACTTTTCAGACTGGTTTTCTTTATTTTCTGAATTGAAAATAGGAATTTCCTTCCACAGTCTTGAAATTTCCTGTTCTTTTTTTACTAAGGAATTGACCTTTTCCTGAGCAGAATTTACCATAGATAACAAGGCTTTTTCAAGAGGAATGGCTGAAAATCTTGCCGGATGAGAAAATTCAGAAGCAATAATTCCTAGATTCTGTAATACCTTGAGAATCTGATATGTTTCGGTTCTTGGGAGTTTTAGTGCCCTACTAACTTCAGGAGAGGTTTTAGAACCATATTTGCCTAAGAAAATGTAAACTTGGGCTTGAATTTTCGTTAATCCATACCTTGTGAGTTCGTGATTAATTCTATCAATTCCAGCCCTATATTGATATAATATAGAATCAGGATCTGAATTAAATACTGTAGACTCGGCTTCCTTTGTTGCTTGCATAATATTTGATATGGGGAATAGCATATAGTGAATATGGAAAAAAGCTAAAATTTTTTGTTCCATTATGGAATTTTTTGTAAATATTACAAATTATCATAATAATATTATAAAAATATTCAAATATTATATTTTTTTATGAAAATATTTTTTTGAGAATACAGAAAATAATTTTTTAGGTACCGTCCTGTTCAGGAATGACAGAAAGTGTAGTGGTTGAAACTACATTTTTTAGATGACGAATTTTGTTTGTTATAATATCTTGGATTTGTTTGCTAGAATTTACTTCAATTTTTACAAAAATATCATAAACTCCAAAAGTTCCTTTGACTTCTTTAACGCCATCTAATTTGAGAATTTCATTTAGGACTTCCATTTCATGAGCCATTTCACTTTTTACTAAAACATAGGCTATTTCCAATTTATTCTCCTTTCATTTCCAACCTTGTTTTGAAGGTGGGTTTTATTCCAAGGGAGGAATAATCTCCGGTAAAACAAGTAAAGCACATAGACTCGTGTGGTATTCCAATTGCTTTTGCTAAATTTTCAGGATCATTGTATCCTAGAAAATCTGCTCCAATGTCATTTCTAACCTTCTCTGTAATTTCTTCTAATGAAGATTCTTTTCCATTCATGTAGGTTGCCAATTCCTCTTGTGATGGAAAGTCGATTCCAGCATAACAGGGGAATCTAATTTGAGGATATGTAATGAGCATACTGATTTTTCGTGCTCCTGCTCTTCTGAGAGCTTTAATTATTGCTTTTGAGCTTGTTCCACGAACAAGACTATCATCAATTACAATTACATGCTTGTCAGAAATTATTTCTGTAATGGGAATAATCCATCTATTTATCTCAATTCTATCGCTTTGATGTGGTTCAATAAAACTTCGGAGGGGGCCTTTCTTACTATATCGATCCTTCATCAAACCTTCATCAAATGGAATACCAAGCTCTTGAGCAAATCCTAATGCTGCAGGTCTTGCAGAGTCTGGAACTGGGATTACTAGATCAGCGTCTTTTAATGGAAACTTTTTTGCTAGAAATTGCCCGATTTTTTTTCTTGCAAGATAAACATTAGAGCCTTCCATATTACTTGATGGATGTGCAAAATACGTAAATTCAAATGAGCAATGTGCTCTTTGGGTATCGTCTGAAAACATTTCAGTTTCAAATCCATTCCTACTGAATTTGATTAGCTCACCAGGTTTAACGTCTCGAATTAATTTTGCGCCAACTGCTGCCAAGGCAGAAGATTCAGAGGCTACAATATAGGTATTATTTTGGTCTTTATGACCCATTACCATTGGTCGAAATCCTTTTGGATCACGAGCAGCAAAAACTGAATTATCATCTGAAAGAAAAGTAAAACAATACGAACCAATCATTTCGTTTTTGAGCAAAGAAAGCGCACTTCCAAGTTTTCCATTTTCTGACATTAGAGAAACTAATCTTTGAGCCACAACAAGAGTATCACTTGAACTTTGAGGTGTGAAAGTACATCCACCAACTAAATTAGAAAGCTCCTCAACATTAGAAATTGTTCCATTATGAGCTATACATAGATCCTTTACTTTGAGGGGTTGAGCATTCTCAATATTACTTCGTCCTATGGTGGAATATCTCACATGACCTATGGCAGCATAAGATGAATATTCTTCAGCGATTTTTTTGAATTCAGAGGCAGATGCTGAAACAAGACCAAGTTTTTTTAAGGGATCTTTTTTCGGAATGGCTATTCCCCAGGCTTCCTGACCCCTATGCTGCAAAGCTCGGAGAGAATCAATTAACATTGGAATTACATTTGTTCCATCTAAGCTAAAAAGTCCCACAACACCACAATTTTCCTTAACCATGAATCACTAATTCCTCCAATGATTTTTCCCATTTTGATAGAGCTTTATCAATTCTTAGATTTATGATCGATTTAGAACCTTTTTTGAAAAGTATTTGATTTCCACCAAAATTTCCAATCATACCATATGATACGTTATTTTCAGTAAAAACCTTCTTGATTTTCTTCAAGTCTTTTTTGTCAATTACTAACAAGTATCTAGAATGAGTTTCTGAAAATAAAATCCGATCACTTTCGAGATGTTTAGCAGAAATTTTTTCAAGAGAAATATTACACCCTATATTGTTCATCATACATAACTCAGAAATTGCAATTACAATTCCTCCTTTAGAGCAATCATGAGCACACTTGACATATCCTTTTTTTATTGATTCGAGAACGGCAGTCATATTCTTCTTTGACGTTTTAAAATCAACTTGAGGGCAGGTGCCTCCTATAATGCCATGAATATATTCTATATATTCAGAACCTCCTAACTCATCATTTGTATTTCCAACAATTATGAGGATGTTACCTCGATCTATTTTTTGAGGATGAGATGGTTCTTTATCAATAATTCCTAATACTCCAATTACAGGGGTAGGTTTTATTGGTCCTTTTGGAGTTTCATTGTAAAAACTTACTTTGCCTCCAACACATGGTATTTTAAAAAATTTAGCAAAATCAGTTAATCCTTTCAGAGATTCCAGAAAAGTCCAAAAAATTTCTGGGTTTTCAGGATTCCCAAATTGCAGATGATCTACCATACCAATTGGAGTAGCTCCAGTACAAACAACATTTCTAATCGCTTCTTCAAAGCAACCGATTGCACCTTGACGTGGATTAACATAGCAATGCTTTGGATTTCCATCAATTTTTACGGAAAGGAATTTTCCATTATCAAGTCTTAGTACCGATGCATCTAAACCAGGTTTGATAACAGTTCTAATTCCTACTTCATGATCATACTGACTATATGCCCAGATTTTACTTGCAATGTTAGGATTACCAAGCATTTTCAACAAAACATTTGATAGATTTGAAACTTCTTTAAGCTGGATTCTTTTTGGTAATTTTTTAAGATAATTTGGTTCTGAAGAAGGTCTATCAAGCAGAGGAGCATTGGCAACTATATTCGTTGGAATAGAAGCTAGAGTCTGATTGTTCTTTTTAACCCTCATTAATTTATCGTCTTTTACCTTTCCAATTACAGAACATATGATACTGAATTTTTTACAGATTTCTTGAAGTTTTTTTAATTTATTTTTGTCCGTTATTATGAGCATTCTTTCTTGGGATTCGGAAATCATTATCTCGTCAGGATTCATATCAGATTCTCTTGTGTGAATTTGGTTTACATCTAATTCAATGCCAATAGATAGAGAGTCGGCTGTCTCAGAAATTGCACACGAAAGACCTCCGCCGCCCAAGTCCTTCATAGCTTTGATGCATTTTTGATTTCGTGCTTCAAGAATTGCCTCTATGATTAATTTTTCAATAAATGGGTCAGGAATTTGTACTGCGGATCTATCTTCGGATTCTAAAGAATCAGATGCAAATTGTGAACCACCTATACCATCTCTACCAGTAGGCCCACCAATTAGGACAACTAAATCACCTTTTTTGGCATTATTTTTTATCAGACGATCCTTTTTCCCAAATCCAATAGCAGCTACGTCTACCAAAGCATAATTTGTATAACACTCATCAAACTCTATTTCCCCACCAATTGTTGGAATTCCTATACAATTCCCATAATCAGCAATACCTGAAACGGCATTTTTAAAAAGCCAAATTGCAAATGGATCTTTTTCTATATTCCCAAATCTTAATCCATCAAGAATTGCAATTGGTCTAGTTCCTGCAGATAAAATATCACGGATAACTCCTCCTACTCCAGTTGCTGCTCCACCATAAGGTTCAACAGCTGAAGGGTGATTATGACTTTCAATGTGAACTGTAACGACATAGTTATCTCCAACATCTATTACTCCTGAATCAAGTCCTTTTTCTGAAATGATGTTATGCCCAGTCATAGGTAGCATTTTTAGATGTTTTTTTGAAGATTTGTAAGAACAATGTTCTGACCATTCTGCTGCAACTATTTGAAATTCAGTGTTAGTGGGTTTACGGCCAATTTTTTTTTCAAGAAATATGGATTCTTGTTTTGCCAAGCTCATTGGGCAGCACCAATTGTTTGAATTAAAGATTCAAAAATCAAAGAAGATGGTTTATGGTCAGAGGGGTTTATTGCAGGTTCTGTAGCACGTTCAGGATGGGGCATCAATCCAACTACATTAGACTCTTTGTTACATACTCCTGCAATCCGAAATGTAGAACCATTAACTATATCTGAATATCGAAAAACTATTTGATGATTTTTTTTAAGGCTTGAAAGTGTTTTGTTATCAATGTAATAGCGACCCTCTCTGTTTGCAATTGGAATTGGAATCTTTTGATGTAATTTTAATTTGTTAGTAAAAGGAGTTTTATTATTTTCAACTATTAGGCGGGTCCATTTACACATAAAACTTAGAGAATTATTTTTTAGGAGAACTCCAGGAAGGAGACCTGCTTCAACTAGAATTTGAAATCCATTACATACACCTAAAATTGGAATTCCATCTTTTGCCATTTTTTTAACATCGGATATAACTGGACTGTGAGCAGCTATTACTCCTGCCCTCAAGCGATCGCCATAAGAAAAACCACCCGGCAAAATTATTGCATCAAGGTTTTTTGGTAACTTTTTTTCATGCCAAAAATAGTCCGCTTTGATTTTAAAGATATCATTTAAAACATGAAACATATCGCGATCACAATTACTGCCAGGAAAAACTATGACCCCGACGTTCACAGATTGCTTTGATATGATGCGTTATTAAAAGGAAACATACAAAAATCAATTTAACTTAAATGTTCAAAACAAAATACTGAAATTTTTCTTGGAAATAATTATTTATTTGTAAGAAAAATATTCTATAATAATTGCAATATCTTAAAATTTTCTGTCTATGTATTTTTGTAGGTTTTTTTGTAATTATGAATCCAACAACACTGGCATATGGAGATTCTCATCAAGATGCTAGAGTATTATTTGAAAAAGCCGTGCAGGCAATCACAGACGGAGAATATGCAAAGTCCATAGAATTCTTTAACAAAATTTTAAAGGAAGACCCATCAAACATTGACGTCTTAATTAACAAAGGTGCAGCTTTGATTAAACTTGATAGAAATGATGAAGCAATTTTGAATTTTGATAAAATACTTGAAATTGAACCCAAAAATGCTAATGCACTAAACAATAAAGGAGCAGCTTTGACAAAATTAGAAAAATATGATGAGGCAATAGCTACTTTTGATCAAATTTTAGAAATCAATCATTTGGATAAAAGTGCTTTACAAAATAGGCATATTGCATTTAAAGAGATGGACACAATTTCTGTAAAAAATAGTAAGTACACCGCTCATGTACAAATTCAAGTAAGGAATTCTGATGGAACTTTAATTTCTATAATTGAATCAGACAAGGTTGAATATCGTCCACATGTAATATCTGATGAATTTTTGGAGGCATATCCTATTAAAGAAAAATTTGAAATAAATGGAATATCGTTCGAAACAAGAGAAATTATTATCTCCTTAAACCCAGAAACTGATTACTTTGTAAGTTCTAACAAGCTTTTCTCAGAAAAATTTGGTTATCCCATAGTAGTGTTTTTCATGTTACACGATGCTTTAGCTATAGAAAAAGGGGATACTGTAGAAGCAGTATGGACGATTATTGTTAATAAAAATTGGAAATAAATTAAGTCTGTTTCTTTGAAAACAAAACGCCAATTCCTATAGCAAAGAAAACTACTAACGGAACAAAGCGATATGGAAGAATATAATAAAAATCAGTAAACATTACAAGAATAGGTCCCGCAAGTAATCCACCCAAAATTAATACTAGAATTGAATCAGCTTCCTTAATTCCTTGTTTAGAGCGTATCAACAATCCAACTGAAAGAGGTAAAATTGTAAGAATCATAAGATAGTCAAATCGAAGTTGATATGACCAAGAAGTTAACCCAATCAAAAATTCAGTAAAGTCAATCCGAATTATTTCACCGAATATACTTTCCCCAGCTAAGAAAATTCCAACTGTTATTGCCACCACTATTCCATATGAAGCAATGATAACAATTTTTCTTCGTTTGTGGATTTTAGCTCTATAAATGAAAAAAATACTCATAGGGAAATAAAGTACTGCAAAAGCTTTAGTAAAAACTGAAAGCAGGTAAGATATAGGTGAAAAGTACCATTTCTTGTAAACTGCATACAATGAAAGAATGTAAAATAAAGCCCAGAAATTTTCGTAGACTGCTATAGTATCGTATCTCAAAAAAGTATAGCTTTGTAATAAAACCACCATAGAGATTATACCTGCAAATCTTTTTTGTGAAATTTGGTATGTAAGAAAATAAGTAACAATCACTAATAGAATACTGGCAACAAATGGTAAAATTTTGATATTTTGAAAAACATTAAGAGAGCTCCACAGTAAAAACATTCTAACATATCGTTCAGTCTGTTCTTTCACATACACATCTTCATGTTCACCAAAAGGCCAGATCTTCAAAGCTTCTTTTAGAATAATATAATCAACCCATTCTTCCTCTTCGTTTAAGCTTAGTTCTCCAACGGATAGACCGATGTAAATAGAAAGAAGAATTATGGCAATAATTAAGGCGGTTTTTTTAGAAATTTCAAAATTTAAAACAAATTCTACTGTTTGACTGAATTTTTTTGGTAATCTTTTTTTGTAATAACCTATCCCAAATCCGAACAATATAACATTTGAAATTAAAAGTGGACCCCATGGTCCGGATTCAAAAGGATCTAAGTCAGTCTCAAAGGGGCTAACAGTTCTAATAATTAACGCAGGAAAAATAACTGATACCAGGCTTAGTAAAATAACTGATAATGTTGACAAAAAAACAACATATGACAATATGTTTCCAGATGATTTTGAAGCCAACTGTTTGCTGTGGTAAATTGTGTTGGTATTAAAGAATATCCATTAAATGACGTTTAATTTGAAACACTTTTTATTTGAATTTACAAAATTGTACGTTATGGGAAAAGTAAGAGACATTATGGAAAAAAATGTCATTACCATTGAACAGGATAAATCTGCACTTGATGCTGCCCGACTTATTTCTGAAAAGGATATCAGTTTTTTGGTGATTGTAAAAGATGGGATTCCCACTGGAGTTGTAAGTGAGCGAGATTTTGTGAGAAAAGTAGTAGTAAATGATAAACAGGCATCTAAAATTGCCCTTTCAGAAATAATGTCTTTCAAGTTTAGGTGGGTAGAGCCATCCACAACAATAGAAGAAGCCGTTCAAAAAATGCTAAATAACAATATACGCCGTTTAATTATTCTTGAAAATAACAAACTTGTGGGAGTGATAACCCAAACTGATTTGGCTAGTTTTTTGCGAAGTAAGCTCCTAATTGATGGAACAGTTAAAAATTTAGAAAAAGATGATTCTTAATCTTCAATAATATCAATTGTAATTTTGCTCACAATTGGATTGTAGATGCGTAGTTCATCACAAAGATTACGAATTTTTTTCTCTGCTAGCTTCTTATTTTTTTCTGTAATATTGAATTTAAGCATCTTAGCACAACGAATTTTAGAAACCGAGGAATAATTTCCTTTCAATACAAGATCCTTTAGAATCGTTTCACCTTCAGGATCTGCAATTCCAGGTTTATTTTCAATCGTAACATGGACCTCATAAAGTGACATGGCTTTGATGATAATACTGAGATAATATGGTTATTTGAAATTTTGTTTAATTGTTGAGTGATGTTTTTATTATTAGTTTTTTTTACGGTTTGAATTTTTTTAAGCCGTCTGCTACTACTTGATTTAGTACGTAGGAGAAGCTTATGGATTTAGTTGAATTTTTAATTAATTTTGCTTGAATGTTTCTTAGCTTTTCAGCATTGATTTCCTCTAAGACCACTGTTACTCTAATTCCCATGTATTCATAATCTCATACTGGCATTTAAAATAGATCAAATTCTTTGATATTTTGCAGATAACCCAAGAATAATCAAAACTCCAAATAAGAGAATTGAATTTATAACAGTAAAATCGTTCATTGGATTACTTGAGTAAATCACGATATTGGAAATTAACTGGTGATGAAGTTGAAAAATTAACTTACGATGAAAATAAAGTACTCAATTGGGAAATCAAGTGTATAAGAGAACCAGAAGATAAGGCCATATTCTTTGGAGTTTTTCTTTATAGGAATGGAACTCCTTTTGATTATGAATCAATCAAAGGAATTGTGTATTACTATAATAATATAGAAAGAAAGGAATTGCCTTCAATTACTAAATTTCTAAAAAACAAGTATGGAGGAAGTGAGCTAGAAAAAGGAGAAAGAGTCTTTCTAAAGGGTTCAAAAGAAATCTATTCTGGAGCAGATATTGCAAGTTTAGCCAAAGAGATTGATTCAAAGTTTAACACAAAATCAGTAATTACAATTGAGTTTCAAGACTTGACAGAACAGGAACAAAAAGAATCTGGATTGCCAGAAGCAAAACTATTGCCAATTCCTGGCAAGTAGATAAACCAAATAAATTCTAAAACAGATTTTTTTGGACTAGAGAATTCATATATTAAATAAAAGCACTCTCACAAAATGAATTCGAAGAGTATTGCAGCACTGGGGGCTGCCGTTGCTGTGCTTAGTGTAATTATTACATTGTCTTTAATTACTTATCAAGTAACCCCAGTTATTTCAACCACAATAACATCAACTCCAATTAACTTAAAGGTAGAAGGAATGGGCCCACCAGTTTACTACGATCAATACGTTCTTTTTGACGTTTATGCTTTTCTTGATGATTTGTATGGTTTCACAGAAGATGGAAGACCAATTTATAATCACATTCAAATTGAATTTAATCCTGAAAACAGTGAATTATACGATGAAATAAAGTACCTAGACTATGGTCAAAAAACCGTCTTTATTGCCCCCATTTTCACAATGACAGCATATGGCCCATCTGGTTTTTACGAATACTTTGATG
>JADNRU010000020.1 GCA_016276965.1 Nitrosopumilales archaeon
CTCTTCCGATCTATTTGTACAAAAATACTAGTACAGCAACAAAACCAATAACAGGTATGTAAAACCATGGAAAACTTTTTGGTTTACCTGCAGAAAACAAAACATCATCGTCATCTCTTTTTTCCATAGTATAGTATTGTTTTTGTTTGATTTACGCTTTATGATAAAGAATGTTTCTAAATTCGAATTTAGAATGATATTATTTTACATGGGTTGATTAACATTGTCGTTTCAATAACAAAGTTCATTTATTTTTTTATTAATTTTGTATGGTACTCTTTTTTGTTCAGAGCTTTATGATAATTAAAGCATAATATTTCAAAACTCGAATTTAGAAATATAATCAAAATTAACCTTCATTCATTTTTAATTCTGGTAAGACAAAAATTTTTTCAGGTTTAATTTTAAAGATAATTCTTTTCTCGTTTTCACGACGATAAGGGTATGTTTCTTTACCCAAGTATTTTTTCGTGAGTTTGTTTGCATGAATATAGTCATAATCAGGAATAATTTCAACAACCGTGCCCTTGATCGATGTCATATCAAGCGGATTGTTGCTATCCACAATTGATAAAGCAACACGTGGATCACGAAGAACATTTTTGTGTTTTATTCTACCTTCAGCAGTATTTACCATAATGTGTTCATCTTCAAAGTCTGCCCAAACAGGTGATACTTGAGGCGAACCATCTTTCATGATAGTTGCAATAAAAACCAAATTTTTCCCATTTAATAGATTAATGACTTTGGACTCCATCTTATCTTTTCAATGATTAGTTCAATTTTTTGAGAGTAGAAAACCCGTACCATAGATAATTAATTTCATACATGTTTTTTAGTATTTTTAAAAAATTAATAATCAGAAAATTATTTCATAAAAAAAAGCAACGAAACTTAAGGCCAACAACGTTAGTACGTAGGCGACAGTTCCGTTGCTAATTAACTACTATACGTAATTGAGCAATTTGTATATTCTAGTATGTAGATTTTGATCAAACTGTCTCAATAGACTCACCCTTAGGAAGTAATATAAAATTAAAAAGATCGGAATATTCGTCAGATCTCTCTTAGGCCCCAATGCCCAACATTCAGTTTTTGGGAGATTTGACGGATTACTAAAAATTTCAAATTTACAAGTCATTTCATTTATTTTTTATAATTGAATCCGATCGCAAGTCTATTTTTTGTTAAATCAAATTTAGCATGATTTTATTAAATAATGAAACATAACGAACCAATGTGAAAAAAGCTGAAATTGAATTAACAATTTCAAAATTGCCATCAGATGCTCAACTAAAAAAAATAAAAGAATATTTCAAAGAAATGCCCGTCGAAGAAATACTCGCTGGTTTAAAATTTGCAAAAAACAGATGGTCTGCTAAAGACGCAGGAGTTCTTAAAGTTGGTAGGAAAAGCATCATCAAAAAAGAAGTTCATTCAGTTACAGTAGAACAAGCACAATGGAGATTAAAAAACTGGAAAATGATGATCGCAAATTATAGAAGACATGGATATAGCTATCCAACAATTTCTAGAATTAAAAAAATTTTGATTCAAAAAAGTAAAAAAAGATCTAGATAGAGGCTTCTTTTCTTTCTTCTAAAATTTCTTCAGGTAGACCTGATGGTATTTCTGGAATGTTTGCTTTAGTTTGTCCTTCAATTACTGAGTGAGCTTCCTCTAAGATAGCTAAAGTATCTGCATTATCTTGTCTTGATAACATTGTGTTTTCCTGTGTTGACATTGAAGAACCAGACAAAACATCTCCAAGTACCTTAGAAAGATCCTGCATTGAAGAGTTTGCCTCAGGCATAATTCCTCCTAAGGAAACACCAAGTCCCTTAATGACTGACATGCAAGGGCTAAGAGTTACTATCACATCTCCTAGTTCAGAAATGGTGTTTAGTCGGATCTGAATTTGTTCCATGGATAACTTTGCATTACTTACCATGTTATTCATTTTCCTTATTTCTTGAAGTTCAACTGCATAAGCTTTTGCATATGTATGATTGCTATTTCTTTGAGCATCAACTATTTTTTGAAAAACGTGGTCATGTTTTTTTTGTAGCTTTTCATTAATTGTACTTAATTTTATAATTTGTAATTCTAACTTTTTTTGTGCAAAATCAATTTTATTTTTAACAGGAATCCCTGGCTTAATTTTTCCTAAGACTTTTTGTGAAAGTCCTTCATTTCCGTCTTTACTCCAATTAGTAAGTGAACCCAAATTTTCCCCAATTAGGCTAATAAAATACGTTTTAAAGCAGTCTGTATCAAGGAGTAGTGTAACTCTAGTTACAAGAGACTGTGGTTACAGACCAATTATCCAAAGGTAAAAGTGTAAATTTCAAACCCAGGATTAGAAATTATCAACTCTAAAAGATGAGTTCCTGCTTCTTTACTACTAATTATATTGTATAACCTTGGTTCTGTAACCATAATTTTTCCTAAAGTAACATCATTTCCTTCATATTCTGAAGTTAAAGGCATCCCATCAATGAGAATAGTAATTTCTGCCTCTTTGGCTGTCACTATGTTTACTTCTTTTGCATGATATGGCAACTTAATAGAACCAGTTTCTGAAACCAATTCCATGCTTCCAATCAAATTCTTCCACGTTCCATCCAAATAGAAATTATGTTGTTGTAAATTATCTGGAATAGAATATTTCACCTCTTGTTCTGGATTAAATCCTTCCATGTTTCCTAATTGGTTTCTGCCAAAAGCAAATTTGTAACCAAAGTATAGCTCAGGAGTTTTAAAATTACTATGTTGAAATTCGTCCAATTCCACTAATGATTCTGCAGCAGCAACCTTCAGTCCTAGCTGCTGTGCTCTTTCCTCCAGTAATTTCTGAATCACTTCTTCAGTCTTTTCGTAAGCACCTTCGCCAATATGATCATATCTGATATACCCTTCATGGTCGGCTACATACTTTCTAGGCCAATAATTATTCTCAAATGCCTTCCAAGTCTCATGCTCATTATCTAAAACAACCGGATACGTAATACCATATTTTTCAACTGCCATCCTTACATTGTCAGAATCTTTCTCAAATTCAAATTCTGGTGAATGGATTCCGATTATTAGTAATCCATCATCAGAATACTTTTCATTCCATGAAGTAATGTAAGGTAGGGTTCTAACACAGTTTATGCAGCTGTAAGTCCAAATATCATAAAGTACAACTTTGCCATCAATTTCTTCTTTTAATTTCTCAGGCGTTGTGTTAATGTAATGTGATATGCCAACTAAATCAGGTGCTTTTTTGTAACGTGGTAATGTTAATTCAGAAGTTTTTTGAATATTGAATTCGCCTTGCTCAAAAGTTATAGTCCCAATTATTTTCTCTGTAGGTGATTCTAAGGTTGAAAAACCAACACTTAACCCACCAACTGATCCAATAATTATTACACTTAAAATGATGGCAGTTTTTATTTCCGTTTTCATAAAATTAACCTAATAATATCAACTCGTTAAGAAGTGGAAAGTTTGCAATATAGGCCAGTTGATTGGTAAAAACTAAAACTCCCAGTAGAATGATAAATCCGCCCAGCATCACGGAATAATATTTTAGATGTTTATTCATCGCTTTAATCAATCTAGTAGCTCTTGAAATGAAAACCCCCATCAAAATAAAGGGAATTCCAAGTCCAAGCGAGTAAGTTAGTAAAAGGTTAAACGCCATTGCAGGAGTGGTTGCAGCTAAAGTAAGAATAGAACCTAAAATTGGACCAACGCAAGGAGTCCAACCGGCAGCAAATGCTAAACCAAAAACAAAGGATAATGGATAACTGACTTTAGTTCTATTAGGAAAGAATTTCTTTTCTACATTTAAAGATCGAAATTTGGTTGAAAGTAATAAAAAAACACCGAATCCAATAATTATGATTCCTCCAACCTGATTGAATCCATCAATAATCGCTGCTGAAGAATTTGCAAGAACACTATTAATCACAACTCCTAATGCCGAAAAAACAACTGAAAAACCTAATACAAAAAATATTGTATTCATTATCACATTAGTTCGATTTATAGAAATAATACTGGTACCGTTTTTTTGATTTAATTCAGCGATAGTGGTTCCTGAGATATATGCTAAAAATGCAGGGATCATTGGAAGAATGCAAGGAGCTACAAATGAACCTAGGCCAGCTAAAGCAGCAACCGCTAAGGTAACCTCTGACATGTTCGAAATTATCCCATTTTTTATTAAAGCCTTATTCCAAATCTAATCCGCATTTACATCAATTCGTTTTTATCCTTCCTAAGATTGATTGGCCACAATGAACAAACGATTCATCATAGTGGGAATAATTTTAGGGATAGCTGTCACTCTTGCATTTTTTGGTGGTTCTCCCATGTTTGGCGGAATAGACATGTTAAGATAATTTAGATAATGTCGAATTTTTTTCCAGCGGCTTCAAAAACATCTATAGCATCATCAATTTGATTTTTTGAAAGCCATGCTGATACTGAAATTCTAATTCTTGCTTTATTTCGTTTAACTGTTGGATATCTAATTGGTTGAGCGTAAATTCCTTTGTAAAACAAAAATTTCCCAAATGTTAAAGCATTTTTTTCACTTCCAATTATTATTGGAATTATGTGAGTTTCAGAATTAATTTGGTATCCAAGTTGCCTCAATCCTGTTATTAAATGTCGAACATTTTTCCAAAGCTTTTCTTGTTGTTTTTTTCTGTTTGATTCAAATCTTTTTAAAGAAAATTCTACAAGAAATGATGGTAGAGCTGAAGTATAGATAAATGATTTTGATCTGTTAATACACAGATCTATTACATTTTTTTGAGAAGCAATATATCCCCCAAATGAACCTAGTCCTTTACTTAAACTACTAATATACAAATCAATTTTTTTTGAAACGCCAAAATGATTAGGTGTTCCTTTACCATCATTTCCTATAACAAAATCTCCATGAGCATCATCTAGTATGGTTATTGCATTATTTTTCTGAGCGATTTCTACTATTTGCTTTAAATTAGCAAAGTCTCCATCCATACTAAAAATTCCTTCTGTGATAATGAACTTCCGTTTCTCTTTTGACCTTAATTTTTGGTTTAAATCTTCAATATCATTATGCTTATAGACAGAAATTTTTGCACCTGATAATCTACACCCTTCAATTATGCTAGCATGATTTCGTTCATCGCTTAAAATTAGATCTCCTTTTTGTATTACCGAAGTAATCGAACCCAAATTTGCCATATAGCCCGTTGGAAAAACTAATCCCTGCTCTTGAGATTTGTGTTTAGCAAGTTTTGTTTCTAGAATCTTAAAAGAAGAATCATTTCCTGAAACTAATCTTGAACTAGATTGAATTTGTTTTATAGCAAGTTTTGTTACCTGAATACCAAGATAATCATTCGAACAAAGGTTAAGCAGTTTTTTTTTATTTATAGTTATTAATGGACCTTTAACAATACCTTCACGTAATTCTCTGTAAAGGTTTTCTTGCTTGATGCTTTTTAATTTTATATTTACAAAGTTTAGTTTAGATTTCAAGTCCTATTTTCTTTATCATTTTGATGTCTTTTTGCGCTTCATTACCTCCCATGGTAAGATATCCTGAAGTGATAATTCCATTGGCACCACTTTGCAACAATTCTGCTCCTTCATCACTCAGTTTTGTTTCTCTCCCTCCAGAAATTTTAATTATAGATTTAGGTAACAAAAATCGAAGTATCGAAAAAATTTTTACAATTTCTGATTCTGATAACGGAGTTTGAAATTCAAGTGGTGTTCCTTGCATTGGAACTAAAATGTTTATTGTGATTTCTTCTGGATTAATTTTTGCAATATCAAGGACCATTTCCAATCTTTGTGAACGTGTTTCACCCATGCCTATGATCCCTCCAGTACAAAGTTGGAGACCTGCATCTCTTGCTATCTTAAGTGTGTTTAATCTATCATCATAGGTATGTGTGGTACAAATTTCTGGAAATTTAGATCTTGCTGTTTCTAAATTGTGATTATATCTATGTACATTAAGTTCTTTTAGTTTTTTTGCTTGAAGTACGGTTAAAAAACCAAGACTACATTCAACGTTTATTCCTACTTTATTGTTAATTTCCTGAATTATATGGCAAACTTTTTTGAAATCATTAGATGACGGTTCCCTCCATGCTGCAACAAGACAATATGATTCAGCGCCTTCATCTTTGGCTTTTTTAGCTTGGCTTACAATTTCTTCAGCAGAGGGTAGTTGATATCTTTCAATTCGTGTATCGTAAAAAGCAGATTGGGCACAAAATGAGCAATCTTCGCTACAAGCATTTTTTTTAATATTGTTAAGTTGTTCTACATCAACTTGTAATCCGTTAAATTTTCTTGTAATTTCATTTGCCGCTTTGGTAAGAGTTCTTAATTCTGAATTGTTAATGTTAATGAGTTCTTTTGCATCATTTTCTGAAATTCCTCTGCCTGAATACACCTTTTTTTTGCAATTAAGAATGAGTTTCTGTGAAGAATTCAATATAAAATTGGGTAAGAATTCGATTAAATAAGAATATTGGAATAGTTAACCTCCAATATTAGAGTGGTTAACCGTTATTCAAGAGCTGCTTTTGAGATGATTTGATTGTTTCAATAGTTCCTGAAATTAACAAATTTAATTCTTTTTGGGAAATTGCAAGTGGTGGCACAATCATAACAATGTTGCCCAAGGTTCTAAAATACACTCCATGTTTTTTTCCTTCTTCAAAAATTATCTTATTAATTGATTTTTTAGGTTTAATTGGAATCTTTTTTCTTTTGTTTTTTACTAATTCAATTCCCATTAGCATACCTTTGTGCCTAATATCTCCAACTATCTCTATCTGTGAGATTTCATCATAATATTTCTCGAAAATTTTTGAAGTTTTTTTGATTTTATTAATTAATTTATTTTTTTCATAAAGATTTAGATTTTCAATAGCAACTGCTGCAGCTAATGGATTTCCAGTATATGTGTGCCCATGAAACAAATGTTTTTTATCATTGAAGCGACCCAAAAATGTATCAAAAATTTTTTTTGTAGTTAATGTTGCGCCCATTGTCAAATAACCACCAGTTAGCATTTTGCCATACACAACTATATCTGGTATACTATCTTGTGTGATGTATTCAACAAGAGATCCTAACCTACCAAACCCTGTTGCCACTTCATCTAAAACAAACAAAACTCCATATTTTCTGCAAAGTTTGGCTATTTTTTTTTGAAATCCATGAGGAAAAATAATTACTCCACCTGCAACTTGGGCACCACTTTCCATAACAAAGGCGGCAATTTTTTCATCTTTTGATAATTTTTTTTCAATATGATCTAAGCATTGATTTTGATATTCATTTAATGTAAATCCTTTAGGTAATCGGTATTTGTTAGGAACTGGGAAACGAATAGTTGAGAAAAGTTGTTGTTTGAATTTTGAGAAAAATTCTGGGACATACCCTACTGACATTGCACCAAATGTATCCCCATGATAACCATTTTCAAGAGTTGCAAGTTTGGTTTTGTTTTTAATTTTTTTATTTTTCCAGTATTGTAATGCTAACTTGAATGAAATTTCCATTGCAGTTGAACCATTATCCGAGTAAAAAACTCGGTGCATTCGGGGTGAAATTTTAATTAATTTTTTTGCTAAGATTTCTACAGGTTCATTTGTTAAATTAAACAGGGGGGCGTGTTGTAGTTTTTTTGTTTGTTTAGATATGGCATTAATTAGCTCTTTTTTTGAGTGGCCCCATACGTTGCACCACATACTAGCCACTCCGTCAAGAAGTCTATTTCCTTTTGAATCAACTAGCCACATTCCCTGACCCTTTACAATTTTATCAAAATTGGTCCATTCTTTCATTTGTGTATTAGGATGCCAAACAAAACTGTTTTTCATTTTACGTTACTATTTTAATTCATCTTAATAACTAACCGATGAAAGATTAATCAACTTCACAGGAATATTTTTCTTAATGAAATCATACTTTATTTCAGGAACTGATACTGATGTTGGAAAAACTTATGTGATGTCTGGTTTAGCTGCCGCATTTCGAAAAATGGACATAGATATTGGAGTTATGAAACCTTTTGCAGCAGGAACTGAACAAAAAAGCGGATTCAAATCAGAAGATATTCAAATTCTTGCTAAAGCTGCACAAGTAAATGATCCAGAACAGTTACTTAATCCGCAGTTTTTTTCTATACCCGCATCACCATTTACGGCTTCTAAAAATCTTGGAGTAAGAGTTGATGTTAACTTGATTTTAGATAGTTTCAAAAAATTGTCTAATATGCATGATATGTTACTTGTTGAAGGAATGGGAGGAATCATGACTCCAATTTTAAAAGATTACTTTGTTACTGACTTGATTAAAGCTATGAATTTAGAAACGATAATCATAACTCGGTCTAGAATTGGAACAGTTAATCATACAATAATGACTTGCAATATGTGCAAACAATATGGAATAAAAATTACTGGTATAGTTATTAACAATTTTGACTCTGGATATTCCCCTCATGAACTTCAAAGAGATTTAGAAGAGATTACTGACGTCAAAGTTTTGGGAATAATACCATACATTGAAAAAATTACTATAGATAAAATGATGCGACATGTTGAAGAAAATATAGACTTAAAATTGTTAATTTAAAAATTATCTAAAAACTTATTCATTGAATACGTATCTTCGCTGGCCCCTGAATTCTGGGTTAGTTGCAACATCGACTAAAACGAATTCTTTTTTGCCATCAAGAATGTTTTGATTAAGCGAAAGTTTGTTCTCATGAATTGACTCATATTCTTCAAGACTGAGTTTCTTTCTTGGACCAATTTCAGTTTCTATATTCATCTCTTTTACAATTGATTCGTATTCTGGCTGAATTACTCCACTAAATACCATGGCACTACTTCCACTTCCATATGAGCCAAATCCAATACGTTTTCCTGCTAAATCAACTCCCTTTTGGTATTCAAACTCTAAACTACTTCTAAAGCCCAAATACAAAGATGCAGTGTATAGGTTTCCTATCATTTTTGGTGCAATAAGAGAACTTGCTAGCTTTGCTTCATAGATTTCTTGGAATTCTTCTGTATTTGTTAGTAATTTTGTAAATTGATGATCTTTTGCCATAAAATCTGCATCAGCAAGAATTGATTCAATTGTACCCCGTGGATCTTTTGGTGACGGTTCTTCCATTCCAATTTTTTCTATTATTTTTTTCCATCTTGGAAGAGTTCTCCATTCATGTCTAACCAAATAAGCAAGAGCTTTTTTGCCCATGTTACTGTAGGGTAAGTGCATGTTAAGATAATCAATGTAATCTAAAAATGATTCTCCTTCTTTTAATTTAATAAGACCTGTTGAAAGAACTTTTTTCTTATAAGCATCTAGTGCTTTTTTAACTTGGATAAGATAAAGCAAATTGGAGTACTGTCCATGAACTATTGGAGTTTCTTTTCCAATCGGTCTGTAAAAATCGTATTCGTCTTTAATTGAGGTAGCAGTTACTTTGGGATCAAAAGCTAACAATCTGGGATGATCATTAAGAAGCATCGCCACAGCACCTGCTCCCTGTGTCATTTCGCCACTAGAACCTAAATCATATTTAGCAATATCTGATACCACCACTAAAGCGTGTTTGTTTTCAGCTTCACCAGCTCTAATCCAGTTGGTGTTATCATATAATGCGTAAGACCCACTTACACAAGCAAACTTTGTTTCAATTCCTCCACAATGCTCAAATGATTCACTACCATAAACTTGCTCAAGCATTCCTATAACGTAAGAATTCATTGCTTTTGATTCATCTAATGCTGATTCAGTTGCTACATAGAGCCTGCCTATATCATCAGGAGATAGATTGTTCTTCTGCATTATTTTCAAACAAGCATTTGCTGCAAGACATGCAGGATCTTGATTAGTATCAACCATAGCCATCTGAGAAATCCCCAGACCTTTTTGAAGTTTGGCTGGATCTAGTCCTCTTGCTGAAGCAAAATCAGCTGCATCTACGAATAGTCTTGGTATGTAAACTGCAATGTCATCAATTCCTGCGGCCATAAGCAAGCCATCTTTGACTCTCATATAAGAATATTGAGCCAAGTTGAATGAATTACATAAACATTACTTATTGACAATTAAATAGCGATCTTAGAGTTTACTCGTAAATTTCTTAGGTTGCACTAATAAATTCATCATCAAGTTTGTGTATGATGGTATGACGTATTAGGAAATTACAAAAATAAATTTTTTTTATTTTTGAAGCTCTGTTTCAAAAATTCTTTCAAAAACATTAAAGGGCTGTGCTCCACTGATTCGTCCAATTTTGTTATCTTTTCCAATTACGAAAAATCCTGGAGTACCTGTGAGGCCCAAGGCTCGTGCATCTTCGTTACTTGCTGTAATGAGTTGTTGATATTTTGAATCTGTCATACAACTAGTATATTGTTCTATGTCAAGACCAATTTCTTCAGCAAATCTCAACAAATTTTCAGATGAGGCCCAACCATTATTTTCTCCATCCCATTTGTTGTAAAGGATATCATGGAATTCCCAGAATTTTCCTTGATCATTAGCACAATGAGTTGCATGAGCTGCTGTAATTGAATCAGGACCAATAATTGTAAAATCTTTGAAAATGAGTTTAACTTTCCCTGTTTCTACATAATTTGAAAGGATGCTGGCTTCAGTTTCATGAAAAAATTTGTTGCAAAAAAAGCATTGGTAATCACCAAATTCTACTAAAGTAATTGGAGCATTTGGATCACCTAGAATAGGAGAAGCATTAGATGTAAAAAGTTCTAAAGATGTTAATTGAGTATTGCTAGGTTCTGAAGGAGTGTTTTGTTCTAAAACGAGCTCATTTTCACTATTGACCACATTCAAAGTAACAAACGCAGCAATGATTGAAATTGCAGCAATTCCTGCACCTATACCTAAGGATGGTCCGTGAATATTCAATATCAGAATCTTCAACCGGCAGAATTTAGTTCTTTGTATGGATTCTAAAAACAAGTTCTTTAATTATATAGCAAAATCTAAACTCGAAATTTGCAGTATTTCTACTAATTCCATTAAGTAAATTATGAGCGAATTGATGGTTTTAATTGGTAATAGTTGGAAAAATTTTATATTTAATTTTTAATTATATTATATTATCACAAACGATCCTTTAGTTAAATCAATAATTGAACAGCTTTGTTATGGAGTGATCTTGAGCAAAAGTGGCATGAAATCCGCAAACGAAATGGCATTAATCAGTATAGACGCTGCAGCAATGACTGCACTTAGTAATTATATAAAAATCAATAATCTTTCAGAAGTAAAGAATAATGATAAATCATTTAATAGTTTCGACTTTTTTTTGGAACTAATTGAAAAACAAAATAAGATTAGAAAATTTGAAATGCATGACATTAAAAAATTTCACAATCTTAGAAAAAATCTATTTAAACAATCAGATGTTATTAGTATAGACGCCGTGAACGAATACGTGGTTCTTGTAAAAGTTCTTCTTGCATATTTGTATAATTATCGTGCATCAAAATCAGGATGGGAACAAATGGTAAAAGAAGTAACTAAATAAATAGCGAATTTTGATAAAAATTATGAAGAATGTTTTTGTAAACGGATATGGTTCAATAGGTAGCCGAATTACCAATTTCATCAAAGATGATCTTGAAATTAACCTAATAGGTGTGGGAAAGCATTCCCCAGATGATAAGGTAAACGTAGCTATTTCACGAGGACTGAAGGTATACATTCCAAAAAAAAAGTCAGACTCGTTTAGTGAATTTAAAATTTCTGGAACTATTGAAGATGCTTTAGATGAATGTGATTTAGTAATAGACGCAGCACCTGCAGGTCATGGATTTCTAAATAAAAAAAATCTTTACGAACCTAAAGGTTTAATGGCAATTTATCAAGGTGGTGAAACTGTTTATGGAGATAAAGCTGTTTCAGATTTATTATTTAATTCTCGTGTCAATTATGATAAAGGCTTCAACAAAAAGCATGTGATGCAGGGTAGTTGCAACGTTACTGGAATGGGCAGAATTTTACAACCTCTTAAGGAAAAATATGGGAATCAATTAGTAAGATTTGATGTAACACTTGTAAGAAGATGGGCTGATCTAGATGAAACCGATAATGAAGTCAAAGATACCATTGAATGGAGTGAAAACCCCCATCAGGGGGATGATGTTAAAAGCTATATGGGAAAAGAAACTCCGTTGTTTTTGAGAGCAATTAAAGTTCCAACTAGACAAATGCACTTGCACATAATGGATATACGATTCAAGGATACTGCACCAAAACCATCTGAGTTTTTATCTACTTTCAAAAATGAATATGGGGTGGCAACGTTATACACTGCAAAAGGAACCAAAGAAATTCGGGACTTTGCTGATACAATGAATTTTAGTTTTAAAGACACTAACATGATCCATATTCATGCTAATATGGTTGAATCAATTCAAGACACTGTAAAAATGATGTATTCAGATGATCAAACAGGTATTGTAATTCCTGAAAATCATCTTTTAATGCAAGCAATGTTATTCCAAAAAGAATACTCAAAAGCATTCAAACATACTGAAGAATTGTTTCATATGGATGAAAAGAAAAAATTATTAGAAGAACACTTTGCCTTGAAAAAATAATTTTATTTTATTTTTTCAATTCTAATTTTTTCAGGTTTATTCTTTGAAACTTTTTCTACGACTATTCGAAGTGAATCCACTTCAATTTTATCTCCTACCTTTGGTATATCATGTAACTTGTCATGCAGTAGGCCATTTAGTGAGGCATAATCTTCTCCTTCAGGGACTCGGGTTTTGAATATCTCATTAATCTTGTCAATTTCTATATCTCCATTTGTAATAATCGTGTTTTTATCGATACTTTGAAAAAGAGTCGGAGTGATGGAATCTGTTTCGTCTCGTATTTCTCCAACAATTTCTTCGATTAAATCTTCTAATGTTACTAGTCCTTCTACTCCCTCAAATTCGTCAATAACTATGGCCATGTGGATTTGTCTACCTTTCATTTCTTTTAGTAAACTACTTACCATTTTTTCTTTTGAAGCAAAAATTGGTTTTCGTGCAATTTTTTCGAGAGGTGTCATCTTGTGATCGTGTTCTAGTTCTTTCAAGACATCACGTACATGAATAATTCCAACAATATCGTCTTTATTTTTACCATAAATTGGAATTCTGGAATGGCCGCTTTGGTTGATTAATGGTAAAGCTTCAAAAAGTAACATTTTTGCATTTAAGGTAAACATTTTGGTTCTTGGCATCATTACTGCCCGAATTACGATATCATCAAACTTTAATGCACCATGAACTAATTCTCGTTCGTCTTTTTCAATTGCTTTATCCTCCACTCCTTGGTCTACAATGCCTTTGATCTCTTCTTCTGTAATTCCTGGTGGTTGTTCACTACTTCCTGTAATCTTAATCATCACTTTAGTGATAAATTCGAGTATCTTTACAATTGGAAAAAATGCATAACTGAAGATCAAAAGAACTGGGCTGAAACGAAGAGCAATTTTTGCTGCATTTGCATTACAATATGTTTTTGGAGTAATCTCTCCAAAAACTAATATTACAAATGTCATAATTCCAATTGCAATTCCCAACCCTGAATTGCCAAACAAACGAATGGCAATTTCAGTTGCAAAAGCTGCCGAAGCCACATTAACTAGATTATTTCCTAGATTAACACTAGCCATCATTTTTGCAGGATTCGATTTTAATTTTTGAAGAGCTATTGACCCTCTAGCTTTTTTTCGTACTAACTGTTCAACTTTTGATTTTCTTACACCAACTAAAGCAACTTCTAATCCACTAAAAAAAGCAGATAAGCCGATAAGAATAGAAAGAGCTACTAATTCTAACCAAAGCTCAGCCATTTTGACCTCCTAAAATTATGTTGGGACAACTATCCGTGTTATCCATTTAACCTAGAAACACCACATCTCTTGAATGATACTAATATGATGATGTGACTTTTAAGGATTCGTGTGTTTTTTTATATTCACACTGACAAATTTTGTACACAAGTTTAGGCTCAAGCTATTTTTTTGGAGGCCTTGCGAAACGGTTTTTGGGATTATTATGATAATCAACAGGCAACATTGCATCTTTTTGCCTTCCTGTGAGAATTCCGATTATGACATCATCTTTTTTTATAACTTCTTCATGAATCAATTTTTTTATTCCAGCAGGAACTGATCCAGATGCCATCTCACAATCAAAACCGTTTAGACCTACTATTGACATGCCATCCAGCATTTCAGAGTCAGAAACTTGAATTACAACACCATTAGTGAATTCTAAAGATCTTAATCCTTTTAGAATATTAGACGGTCTTCCAATTTGTATTGCAGTAGCTTTAGTATTGGGTCTAATTCCTTTTTCATCTAGGTGAGCATAATACCGTTGAATTAATTCCGTATCGGGTTTGCCTTTATTCCATCGTAATTCGGTTTCTTCAAATTTTCCATTATACAATTCATACAAAGTATTTGCTCCATCTGCATTTACAACAGCAATTCTTGGAATTTTTTTTATCCAGCCCCACTCAAATAATTCATTCAAGCATTTTCCGCAACTTGAAGTGTTACCAAGAGCTCCTCCAGGATAAACAATCCAATCAGGTGTTTCCCAATTTAGATTTTCTAATGCTCTGTAAGGAATAGTTTTTTGCCCTTCTATCCTAAATGGATTAACCGAGTTTACTGTATACCCTCCAAATTTTTTTGCATCTTGGAGCGATTTTGAAAAAGCATCATCAAAATTTCCATCAACCTGAATTAATTGTGCACCAAATTGATAAGCTTGACTTAATTTTCCAGGAGCAATTTGACCTGAAGGAATGTATACATCACATTTGATATTTTCATTAGCAGCATACATTCCTGCTGCAGCAGAAGTATTGCCAGTTGAGGCACAAACAATCTTTTTAGCTTTGACAAGCTTTGCATGAGTTACTGCAGTTGCCATGCCATTATCTTTGAACGACCCACTAGGGTTATAACCTTCAGGTTGTAGCAATAAATTCTCATTCTTTAATCCTACGAAATCTGCAACTTTGGACATGTGATATGGTTTTGATTGCCTACCTTCAGCTCCATCTAAGGAAACAAGATTTTTCGAACATTCTTCAAGGCTTCCTGTATCTATCTGAGAAAAATTCAACAGTTCTCTAAAGCGCCATACTCCACTTTCATTAAAGATACTTCCTTGAGGATTTCTTCTGCTATAGAATAATTCTTTGAGTGCCCTTGATGGTATTTTTTTATATTTCACATCTAATAAATGGCCTCGTTCACACTCGTATCTTGCTGATGAGATAGAATATTCTAATCCACATTGAGAATCAATGCACTTTAAAAAAGCGTTATCTTGCATTGTTGATAAGATAGATAGTACTAATTTAAGTTTAAAATCTTGAAGATTTAATCTATGTTTCAATATGAGGTTGACCAACAAGCAACCAAACTTTTAGAATAGTTATTTTAAACTAATATTACTTTGACAGAGATTGAAAATTACCTAAAAGGACTTTTAAAACAAATTTTAGATTCTTATCAGATCTTTGGCAGCCTTAAAGATAAGCCGGGTGATTTAGAAATTATTAAAAAAGAAGTACTCAAAATTAACGGTTTTTTTCTAGTATTAAATAACAAACTAAAATTATTAGATAATAATTCTGACGATTTTACATCTTTGTCTTCTGCAGTAAAAAACTATCTTGAAAACTATGATTTTGATCGAGAAATCGAAACAATGTCTAAATTATATTCTGAGGATCCTAATCGTTTGAAAAATATTAGGTACACAATACTCCAAGCTTTAGAAGATAAACGGTTAATGGAAAAAGTAGAATCTATTATGGAGAAACTATAGTATTACTAATTATGACTAAAAAATGTGTTATCTGTGGATGTAAGGATCATAGAATGATAGGCTGTGTTCGTCATATTGCTAAAAAATGTAATTGCTATAAACAACAATGAAAATTTATAAATTACAAATATTGCAAGAGGAAATTTTTGGGAATTCTTTTTCTGCAAGAGAAAATGTTGAATGCCAATGAAATTTCGTAATGTCATCAGTTTTTTTACTATTTAGATAGTTTTCCTCTGTTAAAAAATCGCAATTTGTTTTATGCATTACTGCTTTAGAGTGTTCATCAAGCGTGATCACAAATCCATAATTTGACTTTTTTATTCTATTGAGCTCTTCTACACTTTCTATTTTAACCATTTAGCAAAATACTACTCAGTTTTAATTTTAGGACCAGACCGGATATGAAAATTCATACAACATTTACATTCATTTTTTATGCATTCATCTTCAGAATAATGACCACAAATTCCACATTCGCAACTTCTATTCATAAAATTACTTCTCAATTACAGAATATAACTAAAACTCCCTATTTTTTCCTGATAAGTTGCTAAAATGAGCTTACTTTTTAGATTTAGATTTTTTTCTTCCAGATTTTGTGGGGGTTTTCTTTTTATTTTTTGTAGTTTTTCCTTGTAGTTCCTTTTCAATTTCAGCCGCCTTATCTTCTACTACTTTGATAATTTCTTGAATTAAGCCATCAAGATCACTATCAGTTGCTCGTGGTTCAACGGAGCTTGCAATATCATTAATTGTACTTGAGATTTCTGAACTGAGTTCTTCAAAACTTTCGGGATCTTCGTATGCTGTACTATATAGCGATTTTAAACTATTAACTTGATTAATAACCTGATCCGTAAGAGTAATTCGAAAATCAGTTCCATTTACTTGAATTTGTTTCATAATCATAATTTATTTTTCTGTTTTCTTTCTTATAGGTTTTATTGCAAGAATGTTAAACAAATTTTTGAAAATAAGAAATGATGGGGCTTTAGGGAAGATTTAGAAAACTATATAGTCTAAAGCTGAGGCATCGCTAATTAAGGAAGAGTGCCTAGAGTTAACGACGTAACCGTTCTTGATTTCGTTTGTTGGAACCCACCTATTTGTTGATGAATAATGTCTTTTTTCTTTCAATTCTTTCTCTATTGCTTGTATATCAAATTCTCCTTCTTCCACTTGTTGCGTATCTAAGTGCTTAATTGTAACTAAAATTTTATTTACTTTTACTCTATCTCCAAATTTCCATTGCGATGGAGGAGTTTCATCAGAAACTTCTAAAATTTTTATCTTCAATTCTTTTTTTCCAAATGTATCATGGCTAACTAGTACTCTCTCATCTACAAATTCTTCAAATCCCATGAAGTATGTTCTTCTTAGCAATTAAAGAAGGATTCGGTATTTTGATTTAAAGGGCATCGGATATTCTTCTAAATACAATTTGGAGCGCTTTCCATCTTTCACTGCATAAGTTTGTCCTTCATACGTACAAACACAATTTACAGTTTTTTTTGAAACATCCCAAACTTTGTAAAATTCTCTTAATTGTCGTTGTTCATATTTCCCTATGTCTACTCTTTTTTTTGATAAAAATTTGAAAGCAAGAATAACTTTTCTCGTTTTATATAATTCAAAATGTTCAGTCCACATTAAACATCTGATTATCTGATCAAATGGTACTTGAAGAGTTGTGCCTGTTCCTGATTTAGCCTCAATGGTAAAAATTGAACTATTTTTGTTATTAACCACTAAAATATCTGGAAGGGAAACACTCGGAGAGCCTAACCTAAATGCCTTCCATCCATTCAAAGAATTAAATCTCTTCACCAAAGTATTTTCCCAGTTGTAGCCCCTTTGTCTTCTAGTTCTAGCAATTTTTTGATTATCTTTCTTTTTTTTATTTTTTAATTTCTTCTGATATGGTTTTTTTCTATTTATTGATTTTAATAACAATAAATTTTTTGTATGTTGAGGATTTTCAAAGGACATATCCTTCGATCATAAATCTGAATATAGAACATTTAGGTCATTATACTATTACCTTTTGATGAATTTCAAATTCTTTGAAAATAGAATCATTAATTATTCCCTATATTGACATATTTCATATGTCTTGGGAAGATGATTCTTTTTATTGTTCATATTGTGGGGAAAAATTTGGAAAAGAACCGATCAAGTTGGCAGTTCACATCAAACAAAAACACGAAGAATGTAGAGGAAATCTAAAGTGATTTTTTTTAAATTAATGCCATTGTAAAATTGAATTGTCCATCATTTAGGCCACATTTTTTTAATTTTACCCTCTGACCAATCTTTGGCGATATTATTTCACCTATCAAAGTCCCCATAATTCTAATTTTCTCTTCAAATTCTGCTATGCAGAAATTGACGTTTTCCTTTTTTGAAAACTCGATTAATTTTCCAATTTCAGATGGCTTTCTCCATTTGACATGCCCAAAACATTTGTTACAATAATTACTTGGTGGCCATACTATTTCTTTACAATCACTACATTCACTAATAATGAAATTACCTTTTTTCAATTCACTTTCAAATTTATTCATGATTCTAAAAGTAAAACTGTTGATGAAGTTGCAGCAGCTGACATGTTATGCACTAAACCAACTTTACAATTTTCAACTTGTCTTTTTCCAGCAACACCTTGTAGCTGTTGTAATATCTCTATAATTTGTGCAATTCCAGTAGCTCCCAGAGGATGACCTGATCCGATTAGTCCCCCCCTTGGATTGATTTTTCTATTTTCTGTATCAAACAAATTTTTTACATACTTTGCTCCTTTTCCATGTGAAACAAAACCCAGATCCTCAAGTGCCATTAATTCACAAACGGTAAACGCATCATGAATTTCTGCTACATCGACATCGCTAGCTTTTATCCCCGCCATCTCATATGCCATTTTTCCAGCATCAACAGTAGATTGCATACAAGAAAAATTTGCATTTTTAGTAAAACCAGCAGAAACTGTTTTTTGGCCTATTCCTTTAATCTTTACAGGATGTGAAGAAAATTTTTTTGAAATATCTTCACTAGCAAGTAAAATTGCTGAAGCCCCAGTACATGATCTTGAACAATCAGATACTTTCAAATCTTCAGTTAATTTTTTTGAATTAAGTAATTCTTCCACTGTATAATTTTTGTGGGAATATGCATGAGGATTTTCTTGCGCATTTTTGTGATTTTTTGCTGAAACGATAGCTAATTCTTCTTCTGTTGTTCCAAATTTTCTTTTATGTGATTTGGTAAAAATTGAACCCCAGAAAATTGGGTGCTTAAATTCTCCTCGTGATTTGTCCCAATCTAAAATTTGTCCTGGGCTGTCATATCTTTCTGCGCCAACCACTAAGACAACTTTAGCAAGACCTGATGCAATATACGAATATGCGGATACGGTGCTATTTGCTCCGGAATTACAAAGACTCTCTACAGTGTGAGCAATTTTCGGTTTGATTCCTGCAATCTCTGATAGAATCGCTGCTAAATATTTTGTGTTATCATTCGTAGAAACTATAACTGCATCAATATCTTTTTGATTAAGATTTGTATTTTGTTCAAACAATGATTTTGTTGCTGATAGTAATAATGAATCAATAGAAATATTTTCACGTGAAAATTTTGTATTTCCATATCCAACAAGACAGACCTTATTCATCTTGTATCTCCAGAAAATGTTGAAATAAGTAAATCAAAGGAATCATCAACATTACCAACGGGATTAAATTGAATTATTGGCAAATTCACACCGGCCTGCTCAAATTTTCTTAATTTTTTCAGACATTCATCAGGAGTACCATAAATTGTAAGAGCATCTAACATTGAATTTGTTACTAATTGATAATTTGATTTCAGCCCGGATTTCATATATTCATTATGGATTTCTTCAGTTTCTTTTTGAAATTCATTTTTTGCTAAAAATTTCCGATAAATTTTACCAACTGAAACATAAAATGCTATAGTTTTTTTAGCATGAATGATAGCTTTTTCGACGTCATCAGACATGCAAGTAATAATTTGACATGTCACATCAATTTTTCGTTTCTGCTGCATTTTCTTTATAGTGTTTTTTAATTCTTTAAGAGGTCTTAGATAAAAGATTACACCATCCCCAATTTGCCAACTCAATTCAACCATTTTTTGATTAACACATGCAAGATAAATTGGAATATTTTTTCGTGGTGGTTTAATTAACAAGGAAAAATTCTTCAATGAAAAAATTTGGCCGTTAAAATTGATTGGTTTTCCCGTTAAAACCTGTCTTACTATTTCTACATATTCTTTCATACGTAAGAGTGGATTTTCAAATTTTGATCCATGAAAATCTTCCACTATAGGAATGCTACTTGTTCCTAATCCAAGAACTAATCTTCCTTCGGATATAGTATCCACAGTTGCTGCTCCCATAGCAATAAGTGACGGACTTCGAGAATAGATGTTAATGATTGAAGAGCCAATTTTTACATTTTTAATTTTCTGCGAAACTGCAGAAAGCATTGAAAAGTTTTCCATTCCCCAGGTTTCTGGAATCCAAACTGTGTCTGGATTATAATTAGAAAGTTTTACTGCACAATCCAATACTTGCTTGACGGTTAAAACCGAACCTAGGCTATAGGCTAATCGCATGAGTTTTTTTTTCATTTGTATAATTAATAGATTATAACAAAATTGCCCATTTTCTATGGTAGTTTAAAAACTATCATAAGTTGACGAAGTTATCAAGTATGATAATGTACAGGTTGTTTATGAGATTAAACACGATATCTTATAAAAATGAATAATTTTAATGAATCAATTAACGATATACTTCATGAGCCCATAGGAATAGAAAGTAATGAGAGTATTATTGATGCTATTAAGATAATATTAGATAATCAAATAAGTAGAGTAATCACTTTTGATTCAAAAAAACCCGTTGGAATTGTATCTGAAAAAGACATTCTTTCTTTTTTATTTCATGATAAATTACATAGAAGTATAGGCAAAGTTTCCTTAAAAGAAATAATGAATGAAATTCTTTTTGTTGAGCCAAACACTTCCATGAGTAAAGCTGCTCAAATTATGATTGGCAAAAGATGTAGTTCGGTAGCAGTAGGATCATCTTCTAAACTAGAAGGGTTAGTAACTAAAACAGATCTTACAAAATACTATGCAGAAAAATTGGCAGGAAAACAAAAGGTAATAGATTGGATGTCTTTACATTATTTTTCAGTTCTGACTAATGATGTCCTTTATGAAGTTTTAAAGACTATGCTAGGGTTTGGAATTTCTCGTATGATGATTCTAGATTTAGATAAACAGCCCATCGGAATAATTTCTACGGGAGACATATTTAGAGCAGTTTTAAAAATTGAGACAATTGCTCAAATGAAAAAATCTCTTGATAAATTCAATGACGGCGAAGAATTTTGGTCAAAATATGGAGTTTTTTGCTCACAGCCTGCAGGTAAAATAATGACTAAGAACATCATTAAAGTAAAAGCAGATCAAGACCTTGCAGATGCCTGTAAAGTAATGATTGAAAAAAAAATTAACGCCGTCGGTGTAGAATCTTCCGATGGTCGACTGGCAGGAATTGTTGGTAAAAGGGATGTATTGCTGGCATTAGCAAGTATGAAATAAATCCTAATTTTCTAATCTTTTAAAAAAACTTCGAGTTTAATGAACCACTCGTGATTAATGATAAAAATGCTATCTCTTAAGCAAGATGTGAATTTTGATTGAGTCTGGCTATTTTGAATCTAATGTGAAATTATCATAAAATGGCATACCGAATAGATGATTCGAATCAATATGAGCCAAACCCTTTTTGGCAACACGCAGATGAATATGCATCAAAAAATACCGATACTTCGTTTATTAGCGAAATTGCATACATGCTTGTGACTTTGTATAGGTCTGAAGTTCCGTAATTATCGGTATTTACGATTTTTTTATATTATATTAAAAGAATAAATTATTTTGAAACTTTTTTTATGTATTTTTTTGATTTAATCTCTTCTGAACACTCTTCCATATCTTTGTAAGAATCAATTGAATACCAGAAAACATTTCTGAATTTAGTGTTATGCAGTTTTCCGTTTTTTGCATATTTGGGAAAAGTAGTTTTTTCTATATCTCCTTTGGTTGGTAAATCTTTTATCATTTTTTTTGAAAGATGATAAATTCCAGCATTCATCCAAAGATCAGAAATTTCTTTTTTTTCACTGAAACTAATCACCTTATCATCTAAAGTTTTCATTATTCCAAATTTAGTTCGAAGTGGAATTGTTGCAATTGAATTTAGTTTTGATTTTAATAACCGTAAATTAATATCAGTAATTACATCTCCATTCATTACAAGAAATGACTTTTCTTTAATGAGATTACCTGCTTTTTTTATTGCGCCACCCGTTCCAAGGGGAGATTTTTCCTTTGAAAATTTTATATTCACTCCAAGATTTTTTTTGATTTTAAGAAAATTTTCTATTTGTTCAGTTTTATATCCAGTACAAATAATGAAATTTTTTATCCCGAATTTTTTTAAGTATCGAATCTGCCATTCAATTATTGGAATATTATTTAAAGGAATTAGAGGCTTGGGAACATAATCAGTTATCTGTTTTAGCCTTTTACCCCTTCCACCTGCTAAAATAATTGCTTTCATTGTAGCTGAAGAAATTTTATTGTCATTAAAACGTTAAAAAATCAATTGTTGCTACTCCTAAGTAGTATCCTATAATTGTCAAAGCAATGCTCCATGTACAAGAACCTATGAATGTAAATATCAAAAATTTGATGGGCTTCATGCAAAAAATTCCTGCTGGTATTGAAACAAGTTCTCTAATTCCAGGGATTAATCTCCCAATTATGACTGATTTATCCCCATACTTTTCAAACCATCTATCAGCTTTCTCTAGGGTGGACTGTTTGATTTTTGCAAATTTCATATATCTTTGGAGTCCAGATCTTCCAAGCTTTAGCGCAATTAAATAAATTATAAATGCCCCTAAAGTTGCGCCAGTTCCCCCCATGAATCCTAATCCTATTACATGGAAAAACGACATTTCATTTTTTAAAACTAAATATCCTGCAAGAGGAAAAATAGCCTCGCTTGGAATAGGTGGAAAAACCGTTTCAATTAAAGCCGCAAGAAAAACTCCGGGATATAGATTGTCTGAAACTAATGAAATAACCCACTCGATAAAAGATTCTATTTCTGTCAATTAGATTTTTTTTCCGTTAGATAATAATGTATTTTGCTAACAAAAAAAGTAGCTTTAAGTAATATTATAGGCCTGTGAAACACATTGAGTATTCTTGAACAACTCAGATCGTATGACGGATTTTTCAAAGACATTTTACATTCTAACAGTGAAGGCACAAAAAATCAATACCGTTCAGCATTAAAAGATTTTGAGCGGTATTGTTTCCAGGAATACTCAAAGTCATTAGAAGAAATGTTGGATGTACTCAAGGCAGAAAAAATCCAAGATCAGATTCTAAGACTTCAAAAATGGATCAATGCATCAGATTCAAGTCCTAGAACTAAAAGAAACCGAGCTG
>JADNRU010000021.1:0-16813 GCA_016276965.1 Nitrosopumilales archaeon
ACCAAACTTAATATGCACTTGTTCAAAAAGGGGGAAACATGGGTAAATTAACTATACAAAAACCTGATTCAGTCCAACTTTACAAAATTCGTAAGATTCTTGCTGAATTATCTCAAAAAACTGGTAGAGGTACTGAGCTGATTAGCCTTTACATTCCTAAAGGTAAACAATTGCATGAAGTAATTAATATTTTAAGAGAAGAACAAGGTACTGCAGATAACATAAAATCAGATCTTACTAGAACTCATGTAGTAGATTCTCTTTCAAGAGTTTTGCAAAGATTAAAGCTTTACAAAAAAACTCCTGACCGCGGATTAGTAATTTTTTGTGGAGCATTACCTCCAGAAGGTGGTGGTCCACTTGGAAGCGAGGTAATCAAAGTCTACGAACTAGACCCCCCTAAAGACTTGAAAACATTTCTGTATAGATGTGATGATCATTTTCATGTTGATATTTTAAAAAATATGTTAAAAGATGATAATCTAATTGGTTTTTTAGCAATTGATGCAAAAGATACTGGTTGGGGACTATTGCATGGGGATAAAATCGAAGTATTAAAGGAAACCGGGTCTGGGGTAGCAGGGAAACATCGACAAGGAGGCCAATCTGCAAAAAGATTTCAAAAACTCAGAGAAATGGAACTGACTTATTATTTCAACAGAGTAGCTGACATTACAAAAGAATATTTCATTGATATTTATCCAATTAAAGGTATAATAATTTCAGGACCAGGTCCAACAAAAGATGATTTTATTGATGGTAATTATCTAGAATATAGACTACAAGATATGATATTAGAAACAATCGATGCATCATATGCTGGAGCAGAAGGAATCCGGGAAGCATTTGCAAAATCAGGAGAAATTTTATCTGATTTTAGAATGATTGAAGAGAAAAAAATGGTTGAAGAATTATTCAAACATATTAACACAAACACAGGACTTGCATCATATGGTTTGAACGAAGTTTTAACATTTTTGAAAAACAACGTTGTGGATAAGCTTGTAATTACTGATAACACAAATTTACAGAGAATTGAAGTCAAATGTAAGAGATGTCAAAACGTAACAGAGGATATTGTTGAACAGTCAAAGGCAATAGCAAGAAAAACTGAATTGCTAAATACTCCATGCCCAAATTGTAAAAGCAAAGATTCTGAGGTTACTGCTCAAGATATTGTTGATTATATTGCATTAATTGCAGCTAAAACTGGTACAAAAATTGAAGTGATTTCTGGAAAAGCGGAACATGGAGTGATGCTTTCAAGTATTGGAAATGTAGGCGCTATCTTAAGGTATAACCCTAATCAATAAAAATTAAATTTCTTAAGAAATAATTGTTGAGAAAATAATTAACGAAATGCTTCTTTATCTTGCGTTGCAGTCATAAGGTTGTTAACTTTGTCACCAATTATTCGTTCTGGTAACTTTCTTCCTTCTCTAGAATTTATTACTCGTCCTTCAATTTTTTTTGTCAAAAAATTTAAGGAAAATGGTTTTTGAATTATTTGAATAGTATCTTCTTTTAACCCTTTAACATTTTGTAAAATTGCTTGACCATATGCAGAAAGAAAAATTATTCGTTGATTTCGTCTTACTTTGAAAATGTCTTTGGCTACTTCAATACCTGATTTTCTGGGCATATTCTGATCAAGTAAAACAACATCAAAAGGAGGGTGTGGATCCTTTTTGAATAATTCTGAGTATTTTGCTTCATCATTATAAAGATCAATACATTCTACTCCATCTTTTGTAATTGTTACACGATGTCCCTTTTTTTCTAAAGCAGTTTTGTATTGTTTAGCTGTGTATTCGTTATCTTCTGCTATCAAAATATTAAATTGCAATTTAATTCACTTTTGAATAATGAATTCCACTCTTTTAAGAGGAGTTTGTTTAAGCTGAACGAACTATTGAGTAATTTTCTATTTAGGAATTAGGATGATTCTATATTTTTTCGTATTTTAGAAGCTAGTAAATTTAATTCAGCATCATTTGTAATATTTCTTTTAGTCCAAATTGTCCCTTTGTGATTATATCTAGGAATTATGTGTACATGGACATGAGGAACAATTTGTTTGGCGGCCCAGCCATTATTTTGAGCCATACTAAATGCATCTGCTTGAGTCGCTTTTAATATACCTCTTGCGATTTTAGGAGTTTTAGAAAAAAGTGCGCCCACCTTTTCAGGATTCATATCAGTAACTCGCTCAAAATGTTCACGGGGTAAAACAAGTGAATGCCCTTGATCAATTGGGTATTTATCTAAAAATGCAACATGAGTTTCGTCTTCATAAATAAAATGTCCATTTTTTTCCCCCGATATGATATCACAAAAAATACAAGTCATAACAAGATGAAATTCGTTTTTTTATTTATTATTTTTCTATCGATTAAGTTAATTAGGGTAGATTTTTGAAATTGAATTAGATTTGGGTAAAAAAGCCAGGAAAGAAAGAGAAGAAAAAAGAGACAGCTTTGCAGTAAAACGTACGAAACAAAAACGAAAAAACTCACTCATTGCTGCTGGAGTATTAGGCGCAATTGCAGTAATTGTTGGCTGGTCAGCAATTAATTTTATGAATATGAGTACTTTCTCTACTCCCGGTGCACCTCCTGGAGCTGGAGTTCTAGGAGATGAACACGAACATGCCTCAATATTAGTTAGAATTTTTGCTGACAAATTTGATTTTACATCACCTGCTTTTCAAATAAAGAATAGTTGGATTCACTTTGAAGCACAAGATGGAAATACCATACACAGACACGGTTCGGGGGTAACACTAGGTTATTTGTTTGAAACACTAGGAATTCAATTAACAGATGAATGTTTTATTTTCGCTGATGAAAGAGAGTTTTGTACTAATGAAGATTATTCATTAAAGTTTTACATAAATCATAATACAGTTCAAGGAATTCAAAATTATGTTCTTAGTGAAGGCGACCGAATCCTCATTTCATATGGAAATGAAGACCAAGCTCAAATTGATGCACAGTTAACAGAACTTGATTCACAACCAATGGCAGGTTGATTTTTTTATTTCAGCCGATGATTACAAGAAACCCTAAATTAAGGCAAACAGTATCTGAATTTGTCATACTATGGAAATTTCTAGTAGAAATGTAGTAGAAGGCACAGCTCGTGCACCTAATAGAGCAATGTACAAAGCAATGGGATTAACTGATGAAGATCTAGGAAAACCCTTCATTGGAGTATGTCATACTGGAAACGAAGTAACCCCCTGTAACATACATCTTGGGAGATTAGCTCAAAAAGCAAAAGAAGGCGTACGTGATGCAGGAGCTACTCCCAGAGAATTTAGTACTATTGCTGTAAGCGATGGTATTGCAATGGGACATGAAGGAATGAAATCCTCTCTTGTTAGCAGAGAAATCATAGCAGATTCCATAGAATTAATGATAAGAGCTCATCAATATGATGGCCTTGTTGGTATTGCGGGATGTGACAAAAGTTTACCTGGCACCATGATGGCAATGGCACGACTGAATCTTCCGTCTGTTTTTGTTTATGGAGGAACTATAATGCCTGGAATATTTGAAGGAAAACAACTTACAGTAGTTGATGTGTATGAAGCAGTTGGGGCATACGATGCAGGTCAGCTTAGCCTTGAAGGTTTGAAAAATATCGAAAATCATGCATGTCCTAGTGCAGGTTCATGTGGAGGTATGTTTACAGCAAATACAATGGCCTCAATAAGTGAAGCAATAGGTCTTGCTCTCCCTGGAAGTGCAAGTCCTCCAGCAGAGGATGATAGACGAGAAAAAGTTTGCTATGATACTGGAAAAGCAGTAGGAAAATTAATTGAACTCAATATTAAGCCTAAAGATATTCTGAGCTTTGAGGCTTTTGAAAATGCCATTATTATGTTAAATGCAGTTGGGGGTTCTACAAATGCCATTTTACATTTACTTGCAATTTCAAATGAAGTAGGAATAAAATTAACTTATGATGATTTTGAAAGGATAAGAAAAAAAACTCCTCATCTAGCAGATATGAAACCTGGTGGAGGTCATGTAATGGTGGATTTAGATAAAATCGGTGGAGTTCCTTTAGTTTTAAAAAAATTAATGGAAAAGAATTTGCTAAATTCTGAAACAATTACAGTAACAGGAAAAACATTGAAACAAAATATTGAATCGTTTTCAATACCCACAATTGAAGACCAAAAAGTTGTAAAATCTGTAGATTCGCCAATTCATCCAATTGGAACCGCAGTTATTTTAAAAGGGACTCTAGCTCCTGAAGGAGCTGTAGTTAAAATTGCAGGAGTAAAACTAAGCAAGTTCACCGGTCATGCTAAAGTTTTTGATAGAGAGGAGAATGCTTTTGATGCAGTTTCTAAAGGAGAAATTGAAGAAGGGGACGTAGTAGTAATTAGGTATGAAGGGCCAAAGGGAGGACCGGGTATGCGTGAAATGCTAGCTGTAACTGCAGCTATTGTTGGCCAAGGATTAGGAGAAAAAGTAGCAATGGTTACAGATGGAAGATTTTCAGGGGGAACAAGAGGATTTATGATTGGTCATGTAGCTCCTGAAGCATTTGTAGGTGGAACTATTGCGCTTATAAAAAATGGAGATGAGATAAGCATCAATATTGAAAACAATTCCGTAGATCTCAATGTATCTGCAGAGGAGCTTGAAAAAAGAAAAAAAGAATGGACAGCTCCAAAACCAAATTATTCATCTGGAGCTTTAGCAAAATATGCTTCTCTTGTAGGTTCAGCCGCTCAAGGAGCTATTACAAATCCTTTAAGCTAGTTTTTGGGATAATGTTTTTCACAAAAAAGAAAAGTTCCTCCAAGCTGAGCTTTTGCAGTCAAAGAATGCTCATCTTCAAGTCCTTTTCCACAAACGTAACACTCTACTTTGTTAGCTTGAGTTTCAATTTGTGATTTTGATTTAAAAAATACTAAATCTTGATAAATTAACTGCCCATGTGTATTGGTCAATTGAATCTTCATTACCTTAACTCAGATCGCATATAAAGGTACCGTACAATACGGTAATAATAGGAGACTGAGGATCCCAAAATGGAGGGGCATAACTGGGCATTGGGAAGTCCCTCAGTTCCTATGGGCTAAAAAGGAAAAATATCACATAAGATCATGTCTGTAGTATTAGAACAAACATCCATTTCCTCTGAAAAAATGATAGAAATTTTAAATATAGAACAATGTTTCATGCCAAACATGGGTGACCATATTTGGACGCACCAATCCTAAAGTAATACCCCTAGAGTTATCTGGAAATCAATTTGAAATTTATCAAAAATTTTCAAGAAATTATAATTATTCATTTTTGTTTGAATCTCTTACCGGTCCAGAGGAATTAGCAGAAACTTCCATTATGGGTTTTGACCCTTCAATAATTGTAAAAGGCTATCAAAATAAAGTGATTATCCAATACAAAGACGGAACTGAAAAAACCATACAAACTCAGGACCCATTATTAACAATAAAAAAAATGATGGGCAAAATATCTGATCAAACATATAGATATCTTGGAGGAGCTGTTGGATTCATCAATTATGATTCTATAAAGTTATGGGAAAAAGTTCCACAATCTCATTCAATTGATGAACCTCTAATGGAATTTGGAATATACGAAGACGGGATTTTATATGATAACAAACAAAAAAAATCCTTTTATTTTTACTACGACGAAAACAGAATAGATAAAATAAAAATTTCAGAAACAAATTTTGAAAAATTTGAAACAACAGAAATTTCAATAGATCTTGATCAATCAAAATTTGAAAACATTGTCAATAAAGCAAAAAAGTACATTTATGATGGAGATATTTTTCAAGTTGTCTTATCGAGAAGATTTAGTTTTAACGCTCAAGGGGATTTTTTAAAAGTCTATAAAATATTGCGAAATTTAAATCCATCACCATATCTATTTCATATGAAAATGGGGGATAGAACCATTATTGGTGCAAGCCCCGAAATGTTGATTAGAGTTACTGGAGATTTAGTCGAAACTTTTCCAATCGCCGGAACTCGAAAAATTACCAAAGATGAATCAAAAAATGAACAGCTTAAACAAGAATTGCTTAACGATGAAAAAGAATTAGCAGAGCATACAATGCTAGTAGATTTGGGAAGAAATGATATTGGAAGAGTTTGTAAATATGGTTCAGTTAACGTAGAAGAATTAATGGAAGTAAAAAGATTCAGTCATGTACAGCATATGGTTACCCACGTAGTAGGTAATTTAGAAAAAACATACGATATGTTTGATGCATTCAAGGCTGTTTTTCCAGCAGGAACTGTTTCTGGAGCACCAAAAGTAAGAGCGATGGAGATTATTGATGAATTAGAGCCATATGCAAGAGGACCTTATGCAGGAGCAGTTGGTTATTTTTCCTTCAATGGATGTTGTGATTTTGCAATTGCAATAAGATGTATATTTTTCAAAGGTAACGAAGGATTTGTTCAAACTGGGGCAGGAATTGTTTCAGATTCTATCCCGCAAAATGAACTTAAAGAAACTGAACACAAGGCAAATGCTATGCTTACAGCATTAAAGGAGGCATCAAAATGAAATTTCTAATTATTGATAATTATGATTCATTTGTTTACAATTTAGCTCAAATTTTAGGTGAGTTGGGAGTAGAATCAGATGTTATTAGAAATGACAAAATCACAATTGAACAAATTAAAGAGAAAAATTATGGCGCCATCATAATTTCTCCGGGACCAGGAACACCAGAAGAAAGAAAATATTTTGGAATATGTAATGATGTAATTACAAAATTAGGAGCTAAAACACCAATACTTGGAGTCTGTCTTGGTCATCAAGGAATCATTCAATGTTTTGGTGGTAAGATAGTAAATGCCGAAAAAGTTCGTCATGGTAAAACTAGCCCCATTAAACATTTCAAAGATTCCATTTTTGATGGAGTAAAAAATCCATTTCGAGCTACTCGTTATCATTCTCTTGTAGGTGATAAAACGATAATTCCTGATACTCTAAAAATTACTGCAATCGCAGAAGATGATGGAGAAGTTATGGCAGTTAGCCATAAGAAATTTCTAATTGAAGGAGTTCAATTTCATCCAGAGTCAATAATGACTCCGGAAGGAAAAAAAATTCTTTCAAATTTTGTAAAAATGGTGAAAAAAAATGCTTGATGAATTAATTTTCAAACTAAAAAACAAAGAAGACCTAACTTATGATGAAATTACCTATTCAATGGAAAACATTTTGAGTGGAAAAATTTCAGACCAGGATACTGCAATTTTTTTGAAAAATCTAAGAGACAAAGGTGAGTCAGATGTGGAGTTATTAGGGATGCTAGATAAGATGCAGTCTTTTAGCATCCAAATTTCACCCAAACATAAATCCACCATAATTGATGTGTGTGGAACTGGAGGAGACAATTTGCAGACATTTAACATATCAACTACTGCTGCTTTTGTTATTGCTGCAGCCGGCGGAGCTGTCGCAAAACACGGAAATCGTTCAGTTTCGGGAGTTTCTGGCAGTGCCGATATCTTCGAATATTTTGGTTATGATCTTAATGCACCTCCGCAAAGGGTTACTGAAATTATTGAGAAATTTGGAATTGGTTTTATGTTCGCTCAAAAATTTCATCCAGCAATGAAAAATGTTGCCAAGGCAAGAAAAATGATAGGTGGAAGAACTGCTTTTAATCTACTTGGCCCACTTAGCAACCCTGCACAAGTAAAAAATCAATTAATTGGCGTTTTTTCAGACACTTTTCTTCAAAGATTAATTTTATTATTGAAAAAAAGGGGTGCACAAAACATAATGACTGTTATATCAGAAAATGGTTTAGATGAATTGTCAACTTTATCAAAAAACAAAATCTGTTTTTTAAAAAATGGGGAAATAAATTCTATTATTTTTGACCCCCAAAAATTGGGATTAAAAAAAGGAAACTTAAATGAAATTCAAATTTCTTCAAAAGAAGAAGCAGTAAATGCATTTGTTTCAGTTCTTAATAACACTGCAAATAACTCCATGATTGAAATTACTGCATTAAATGCTGCTGCAGGTCTTATTATTGCTAATGTTGCAGATGATTTTAAAGATGCAATCGAAATCTCACTTGATACTATCAAAAGTGGTGCAACATACAGCTTGTTTGAGGATTTTATTAGATTCTGTGGCGATGTAAAAAAATTAGAGGAATTAGAAAAATGACAGATTATCTAAAAACAAAATTGTTATTGAATGCTAAAAAGGCAATTGAAGATAGAGTCTATGAAATTTCTGAGACATTGCCAAAATCTAGTAAAGATCTAATTCAATTAATTAAAACAAACACTCATGCGTCTATTATAACTGAAATAAAATTTTCATCACCTTCACTAGGTGAAATTAGAAAAATTTCTGATCCAGTACAAATTGCAAAGGCAATGATCAAAGGAGGTGCAATTGGACTTTCAGTATTAACACAGCCATATCTATTCAATGGCTCACCACAGTTTTTTAGCGAAATAAGAAAAGCAATCGATGTACCACTTTTAATGAAAGACATTATAGTCGATAAAGTTCAAATTGATGCAGCTCAAAAATTAGGCGCGGATTATATTTTGTTTATAGGTCAGCTTTTTCCTGATGTAAATGAATTGGAAAAATTAGTGAATTATAGTCATAAAAATGGTCTCAAAGTAATCATAGAATCCCATACTAAAACTGATTTTGAAAGATCCTTTGAAACTAATGCAGACATTATGGGAATTAATAACCGAAATCTTAGTACTCAAAAAATCAATTTAGACACAACAAAGGAACTTCTGGAAAATAAAAAAGGAGAAAAAATCATTCTTTCTGAAAGTGGGATAGAATCACCCGAAAACATAAGATATCTTAGTGAATGTGGTGCAGATGCCTTCCTTGTTGGGTCAAGTATTATGAAAAGCGATAATATCGAAGAAAAAGTCAAACAGTTGGTGAATGCAATATGAAAGTTAATCAACCAAAATATGGAAGATTTGGAGATTTTGGAGGCAGATATATCCCTGAAACTCTAGTTCCAGCAATTGAGGAATTAGAAGAAAATTATCTAAAATTCCGACAAGATAAAAATTTTAGAAAAGAGCTTGATTATTATTTAAAATATTATGCTGGAAGACCTACACCTCTTTACTTTGCAAAAAATCTTACAAAAAAAATTGGTGGAGCAAAAATCTATCTAAAAAGAGAAGATTTGCTACATGGCGGAGCACACAAAATCAACAATACCCTAGGTCAGGCTTTACTTGCAAAAAAAATGAAAAAGAAACGAATCATTGCAGAAACTGGTGCTGGACAACACGGTGTGGCAACCTCTATGGCATGTTCTTGTCTTGAAATAAAATCAGAGATTTACATGGGATACAAAGATACCATTCGGCAAAAACTTAACGTGTTTAGAATGAATCTTTTGGGTTCAAAGGTACATACAGTAAAAGCTGGTTCTCAAACTCTCAAAGATGCAATAAATGAAGCAATACGGGATTGGATTACGAATGTTGATACAACATACTATTTGTTGGGTTCTGCAGTAGGTCCTCATCCATATCCTGTAATGGTACGTGACTTTCAATCTGTGATTGGAGAAGAAATCAAAAAACAAATGAAAGAAATTAACAAAAAATCACCTGATGCTGTAATTGCTTGCGTAGGAGGAGGATCAAATGCCATTGGAACATTTTACCCATTACTCGATAGTGATGTTGAAATAATTGGTGTAGAAGCTGCAGGTAAGGGATTAAAAACTCAACAACATTCTGCAACTTTGAATGTGGGCACTAAAGGCGTACTACATGGAATGATGACTTATCTTTTACAAGACAAAGAAGGTCAGATTAGACAGACACATAGTATAGCAGCTGGATTAGATTACCCAGGAGTAGGTCCAGAACATGCACACCTTAAAGATACTGGCAGAGTAAAATATCATAGCGCAACTGACAGGGAAGTCATAGATGCCTTTTTGCTTTTAACTAGAACTGAGGGGATAATTCCTGCCTTGGAATCAGCCCACGCGATTGCAGATGTAATTAAGGTTGCAAAAACTAAATCAAAATCCGAATCAATTGTTGTAACCCTTTCTGGACGAGGTGATAAAGATGTCGAAGTAGTAGAAGAATATCTGAGAAAAAATGTCAAAAATTCAAAATAAATTTTCAGAATTAAAATCTAAGAAAGAAAAAGCATTGATTGCTTACATAATGGTAGGTTTTCCAAATGAAACTGGCACAATGTCAGCAATTAGAGGTTTAATTAAAGGGGGGGCAGACATTATTGAGTTAGGTTTTCCATTTTCGGATCCAATTGCAGATGGACCTGTAATTCAAAATGCAAGTACTATCTCTTTAAGCAAAGGAACAAAACTACAGCAATTTTTCAAAATTATAAAAAAAATTCGTAAAGAAACAAACATTCCTTTGATAATAATGACATATACTAACATCCTATATCGTCAAGGATACAACGAGTTTATGAAAAATGCTAAAAAAGCCGGAATTGATGGTTTAATTCTACCTGATATGTCTGTTGAAGAATCCAATAATTATTTGGATGCAGCAAAAAGAAATAAAATGGATACGATTTTTTTAATTTCTCCAAATACAAGTAAGGAGCGAATAAAAAAAATTTTGAAAGCCACTTCAGGATTTTTATACTTAGTTTCAATTTTTGGCACTACGGGAATGCGTACAAAAATTCAGCAATATACTATAGATGCAATTAAAAAGACAAAAAAAATTGTGAATAAAAAAATTCCTATTGGAATAGGTTTTGGAGTATATACCCCCGAAGACGCTAAAAAATTTTTATCATTTGGGGTTGATGCAATAATTGTAGGTAGTGCGTTTTTGAGATTAATTGAACATACACCCTCCAATAAAATCGAATCCAAGATCACCTCTTTTACTAAAAAAATGAAAAATACTACCAGAAATAGATAATGTGAAAGAATAAAAAAGGGATTTTCGATCCCCATATATGCAGACAAAATTTATTTTTATTACAGGGGGAGTTATGTCTGGCCTTGGTAAAGGCGTAATTTCTTCTTCTATAGCTAAATTATTACAATTAACAGACCAAAAGGTTTCATGTGTAAAAATCGATCCCTACTTGAACTATGACGCCGGTACAATGAATCCTATTGCACATGGAGAGGTCTTTGTAACAGAAGACGGTGGAGAGTGTGATATGGATATAGGAAATTACGAACGATTTCTCAATCAAGACATTCCTAAATCTCACAATATTACTACGGCTCAGATTTATTCAAGAGTAATTGAAGCAGAAAGAAAGGGCGAATACTTGGGAGCATGTGTCCAAATAATTCCTCATATAACAGATGAAATTAAAAATCGAATTAGAAATATTGCCCAAGACGAAAACCTTGATATTTTACTAGTCGAATGTGGGGGAACAGTTGGAGATATTGAAAGTCTACCATTTCTTGAAGCTTTGCGACAAATTCGAGCAGAAGATGGTCAAGAAAATGTAATTTTTATTCACGTAACACTGGTGCCATCACTAGATGTTGTTGGTGAACAAAAAACAAAGCCTACACAACATAGTGTTCAAGAATTAAGAAGAATTGGAATTCAACCAGACTTGCTAGCAGTAAGGTGTGTTCAACCTCTTTTGGAAAAAACTAAAAAAAAGATTTCAATGTTTACCAATGTTTCTATAAAAGATGTATTTTCATGCCATGATGTAAAATCAATTTTCATGGTTCCACAAATTTTATATGATCAAGGACTGGTTGACACTGTTTTTAAGAAATTTGCTAAAGTAGGTCTTATCAATGCCTCGGCAAATTGGGATAAATGGAATTCAATAGTTGATTCATTACAAAAACCTGCAGATATAGTAAAAATTGCAATGGTTGGAAAATATGTTACTCTGGCTGATAGTTATGTAAGTGTAAATCAAGCACTAAAACATGCTGCGGCTTCAATTTCAAAAAATGTATCAATAGATTTGATTGATTCAGATACACTAAATGGAGATTCAAAAAAGTTAGCCGAATATGACGGAATTTTGGTTCCGGGTGGTTTTGGAATAAGAGGTTCAGAAGGAATTATAAAAACTGCAAATTTTGCTCGTGAAAAAAACATCCCATATCTTGGAATTTGTTTTGGTTTTCAATTAGCAGTAATTGCATTTGGAAGACATGTTAGTGGCCTTAATAATGCAAATTCAGCCGAAATAGATCCCAAGACAGAAAATCCGGTTATTGATTTGTTACCTGAGCAAAAAAGTGTTTCAAACATGGGGGGTTCACTTCGATTAGGTGCAAATGAAATTAAAATTAAAGACAATTCTCTTGCATTCAAAATTTACAATTCTAGTATTATTAATAAACGACATCGACATCGATATGAATTCAACAAAAAATACCTAGACACTTACATTGAAAAAGGAATGGTTTTTTCAGGTGAAAGTGATAACGGAAAAAGAATGGAAATTTTAGAAATTCCTTCTCATAAATTCTTTTTAGGTGTGCAATATCATCCTGAATTTAACAGTAGACCTGGTTTTCCTGAAGAATCCTTTAAGGCATTTGTTAGCGCTGCATCAAGTTAGTCTAATTTAGAAATTTCATAAATTTTTTGTCGTGCATCACGAATAGAAACTTTCTTTTTTATGTAACCTTTTTCTAAAAGATGGCTTAATGCTAATCTAACAGTTCTATCTGGAAGTAATGTTTTACTACATAGTTCTTTCTGAGTCATTACACCTTCATATTCTAATATTTTTAATAATAATTTTGAGCTCGGCGGCATGTTTAGAAGATCTTCAGCAAGATGAACTTTTTTCGCAAGTGCAGATATTGCCGTAGAATCTTTTTTCATTCGTATAATATGAGCAGAAGGATGAAATTTTGTATATTCTAAGATTTTATTTACTCTATAACGGTCAATTCCATCTAAAACAGCTTCACAGTATATCCTCGAGGAGATATCATCAATTTCAATTAAACTTTCATTGGATACTATTAGCGGTCTTCTTGTTACATCTAAGGAATTTACTGAAATAATACCAAAAACTGGAGAATCTTGAAAGATAACTGGTCCTCCCGCAGACATGGAATAGGCAGATGAGCCTATGGGTGTAGATACTATAATTCCATCACTACTATCATGCCATACTTCTTCGCCATTTACTCTCAAAGTATATTCCATCAATGTAGCACTTTTTGATGTAAAAACTGCAACGTCATTTAGAACTGGATAAACATTCTTACCATCTATTTTAACTCCAATTCGTGGAACTTCTTCTACCTCATACTTTTTGTTCTTTAAACGATTTACATAGGTAGAAAATTCCCTTAGTTCAATTTGAGCTAAAAAACCGTTTGATTCAGATTCGCTAATTCCTAATACGGGGGTCACTGAATCTGAGACACTATGAAAATAATTTCTTATCCCTCGGTCGCCTCCCAATACAATTATGCAATCAAGTTCTTTTGTTTGTGTTTCCGAGGATATGTTTTGAGTACTAATCCCCACACCGTTTAGCTCTTTTTTTATGGATTTAGTTGCAGATTCTGTCATTAGTGTTCCATAAATTCCAATTTTCACAAAACAATAACAATACTCCGTACAATAAAAGCCTAAACTTGTTTGAATTTTATTAGATTATAAAAATACGCAGCATTGGTTTCAATAGCACCTTTGGAAGGTACCTTTTTTAATCCAATTTCTTTACTTTCAATCGCTGCTTGAACAGCACCTCCAGCAAAAGACAATGCCCAAAAAAAATCTTTTTCCTTTAACATTGTACAGCAAAATGAAGAACAAAAAATATCACCTAATCCGGTAGTATCAAAAAGATCAAGATTTGGTAAATCAATTGAATAAATTTTATCTTTTACAAGTAACATAATTTCTCGTTTATTAGTTAGAAGTACATTTTCTATTCCTCTTTTTTGGAGATTTTTCATTCCTTCAATTCCATTACTTTCTGAAAGATTAAACAATTCATTTGGATTTACTTTGATGGCCTTAACGTTTGAAAGATCTATTTTAGTATTTTCAAGATAAATTTTTTTTTCAGAATTTATTCTTCTCAAAAACCCTTGAGGATCAAGAAAAATGAATTTTGAATCTTTTTTTATTTTTTCAAACATTGAAAAAGAAACTTCATCAAAAACAGGACTAATTATAATTCCATCTGCAGGAACATCAGAATATTCTAAAGGGTCACATTTGTCTGTTAGATATAGTTCTTTATTAGAACCCGAAATTTTTATTGTAAACTTTGTGGTAGGTTTTTCTGATAAAGCTTTTTCAAATATTATTTTTTTTGATGAAAGATATTCGTTACTTGGAAAATCATTTCCGAACTTTGTATGAAGAACTACATCAAATTTTAGGTTTTTTGCCGTGTAAGCACCATAACATGCTCCCCCACCCATCTGTTCATAAGATGAATTACCAAGAACGATTGTGTCAATGACACAATGAGAAAAAATCCCTAATTTCATTTCTATTTACATTTTAGAAGACGATTTAGTTTTTTCCATCCTTTTTTTCTGACATGATTCACAGAGGATTTCTCCTTTAGAAATCACTAGTTTAACATTAGAAGTTAAACAGGAGTGACACAATCCGTTCATAAGTAAATTTCATCAAAGTATCTTAAATCTTTGAAAAATAGTGGTGATTAAATACCCTATAGATCGGCTTTTTAAAATTTTCAATTCGAGGATTTTATTCAATTTGATGTGAAAATTTTTTCAGATTAATCCAACTATTTAGAGATTTCAAATTAGAAAAAAGCACGCATATAAGTAAGAATTGTGAAAGGATTGTATGCCATTTAAAAGAGCCAGTAGAGGACGAAGAAAAGGTGGAAAAGGTTCATCGGATCGTATACAATGTACTAATTGTGGTGCAACAGTTCCACGAGATAAAGCAAAAAAAATTACATCCAGATTAAACTTAGTAGAACATTCCCTTGCCAAGGAATTGAGAGCTCAAGGCACATACATTGCTTCTCCAACCGTCTTAAAGTGGTATTGTATTTCATGTGCAATACATTTTGGAATACTAAAAATTAGATCAGCGGCTAGAAGAAGAGATAGAGGAAGGCTAAGATAATTATTCACGTAATTGTCTTGCAGCAACAATTGTTCTTTGAATTAATGTGATGCCTGCAATAATTATTACAATAATCACTGCGTATTCTATAAAACCAATCATGCCTACTATTGCAATAACTAGTAATCGTTCGGCACGTTCTCCAATACCAATACCTTGAAGTTTTATGCCAAGAGATTCTGCTCGAGCTCGGGTATAGCTTACTAATAATGATAAAGTGATAGCTAGAAAAATCAAATATGGGTCAACAAAACCACCAATCAGAATTCCAAGAAAGATTGAAACTTCAGCAATTTTATCAAAAACAGAATCAAGAAAAGCTCCTTGTTTAGATGTTTTTTTGGTTACATGAGCAACTTGACCATCAACTATATCAAAAAATCCAGAAATTAAAAGTAATGCACCACCAATTAGTAACGAAAATTCAAAATTCAAACCATACACTATAGCTGATACAATTGCAAAGAAAAATCCAATTCCTGTCCAGAAATTTGGTGATAAACCAGTTGATGCAAAACTAGTACCAATTTTCTCAAGATGTGGTTGTAATGATTTCCTAATGTTATTTAACACGAGTTTTCACTAATTTCCATATATATAAAAAATGACAAATGATTTTTTCTTGATAAATGATTTAGGCACATGCTAGTGTTGATTTTTTTTGAACATAATCATCTCTTATTTTTAACAATCAAATTCACTCACATGGTTGTTACTACCTATATGGCATATCAAATATCTCGCATTAGGCAACAAAAAGCAGTTAGCGGCAAAAAGAGTTTAGCAGTCAGTTAGGTTTTATGATAAAATGAATTGTTTTTGAAGCGAATCCTAGCCTAGCCTTAAATAATAAAATTCCAGATTGGCAAGCAAATTCTAAGAAATTTTCCGCCCTTACTATATGGAATTTTACTGTAGTGATATTGTTCGAAAATGAATCAATTCAAACCTGTATCTGCACTGGCTGGCTTTTCTGCAATTTTAGTACTAGGAATAGTGTTCAGTTCAATTCCTGAGGTTCATGCAGAACTTAATCCAATAGAAATAGAAGAAAAAATACAGGCAGTAGAAGACCGTTTATCTACTTTACAGGAAGATTCTGAAGAATTCAACATATATGAGATAGGCAGTAAAATTTTCCAATTTCGTGTTATTGGGGAATCACTAATAGAAATTCAAGAAAAGTTTGTGAATTCAAACATTCAAGATTACTCTGAAGAAGTAACACAATATGAAATTCTGAAGATTAAATATCTACAAGCACTTGAAAATTATCAAAATGATGTAAGAGAATATGAAAAAAGTAGTTCAGTATCATTACAAGAAAAAAAATTAATTGCTGAATTTAAAAAAGACTCAATAGCTTTTAAAGTAATTGTAGAATCTCTTGATGCAAAGCTTCAGATCAAAGAAACTATCGCTAATGCAATTAAACAAGTTCAAATTGAAAAAGAGTTTCGTGAATTAATTCGTGAAGTTAGTATAGATCAAGCAATTCATAATAGATTAATAAAAACATATACAAATACGCTTCAATTAACAATTCATCAAATTGTTGATTCTGAATCATGGGATTTGTTATCACTTGCAGTAAACAAAACAATAGAACAATATTCAGATGACGAAACCAAACAAGAAATCAGAGAACAGGCTAATATAATTTTAGACGCTGTAAATAAAATTAAAGACATTGATACTGATGATGATTTACCA
>JADNRU010000021.1:16818-21276 GCA_016276965.1 Nitrosopumilales archaeon
GATACCGGTGATGATTTACCAGATACCGGTGATGATTTACCAGATACCGGTGATGATTTACCAGATACCGGTGATGATTTACCAGATACCGGTGATGACATTAATTACAGAATGATCAAGCCACTTTCGGTTCATTATGATATGAATAAGGAAGTAGTAAAAAATGCAATTTTGAAAATTGAAAACGTTGCATTGAAACTAAAAGAACAGAATGAAATCAAGTGGCAACAGCATAGAGATGATAGCAGCAAGAAAAAGATAATTTATTCAGAATCAAGCAATGATGGAGGAGAAAAAAGTACCGATAAAGGAAACAAGGACAAAGGAAACAGCCAAGGCAAGGGAAACAGTGGCGATAAAGGAAACAAGGACAAAGGAAACAGCCAAGGCAAGGGAAACAGTGGCGATAAAGGAAACAAAAAAGCGTAATTTCATTCTCGGAAAAAATTAAGATTATTTAATATTCATAGCAATTATTGCAGACATTAGCCTAGCTGCAATAGCAGATGTAGAACCATTATCAAAGGTAGGACATAATTCAACTATATCTGCTCCTAAAATTTTTTGATCTGCAAGAGAGCAAATCATTTCATATAACTCTCTTGAAGTAATGCCTACTGCTTCTGGATTACCAACTCCAGGGGCAAAGGCAGGATCTAAAACATCCAAATCAATACTAATATACAATTTGTCAAAAACAGAGACAGCATCTTTGATTAGTTTGGATGCATTACCATGTTGTATATCCCAGTCAGAAATTGTCTTTATTTTGTTTTCTTCTTTGAATGTTAATTCTTCGTTTACATATGATCTTGCCCCTACGTGAATAATTTTTTCAGCTCCCTTTTTTTCTATAATTCGTCGCAAATAGGCAGCATGACTTAGTTTGATGTCAGCATATTCATTTCGTAAATCATAATGTGCATCAAATACAATGTAACCAGTATCTTTAGGAAATGTTGGATATGTTCCTAATGTGATTAAATGTTCTCCCCCCAAGATAATTAGTTGTTTTTCTTTTTTAAGAAGTTCGGAGGTAATTTTTGAAACCATATCGAGCATTTCTTGTGCGACGACTGTATGTTTCGTATTTCCTAAATCCTCTATGTTGACTGTTTCTAAATCGACTGAAAACTGTGGCATAAATATCTCAATGTTGTTAAAAGATTCCCTTATTGCATCAGGCCCAAATCTTGTCCCGGGTCGATAAGAATTGGTCGAATCAAATGGTACACCAAACAAAATTGTTGAAACTTCTCCTTGGTTATTCGGACTAGAAATCAGCGGAGTTCTATTCATATACAAGTCAATGAAACTCATTTTTTTATTCTAATTTACTAAGAAAAATACCGTATAATAAATACAGATGGATTTATCAGATCAGATTGGTTCTGAAAATAACATTTCAAAATCATCGGATCTTTCAAAACCACCCTTAGCACCAAACTTTTGCATCCATCTGAATCTTTTCAAACCTTCTACTTGTCGAATCATTGCCAATGTGGGAAAAGGTTTTTGAAGTAATTCGATTTTTTCTCCGATTGTCCGCACCCCTTTCATCATATCTTGTACATAACCTGTGACAAAAAGAATTCGTTGCTTTGGATTCAGGGCTAAAATTTCTTTAGCAACTTCGGTTCCTTCCATGCGTGGCATTTTATGATCTAATATTACCAAGTCATATGGAGAAGATTTTTGTCTGTCATTTCCGCGAATTTGGAATTCGTCTAAATATTGGTAAAAGCATTCCTTGCCATTATGAGTTATTGTAACTTTATGGCCCCTTTTTTCTAATGATGTCTTATATAGTAAGGCAAATGAAGGGCTATCCTCTGCTACTAAGATATTCATACCATTAGACAATTCAATTAATTTGGATTTTATTGCGATTTCTGCCTTAGTTTGTTTGATTTGAACGCACCGAGATGAAAACATTCAAACCATTATTTGTGGTCGTTTTGAAACATACCTAGATTGGTTTAGTTTTGAGAAAGGTTTACCGTGATTTTGTTTTTTAATATCACTAATTAATTCGTCAATAGAAATTTCATTAACTTTTCCAGATATTCTTTCTCTAACATTTAGATTTTTTGCATTAACTTCTTTTTCTCCTATTACAAGAATGTAATGTATCCATTCAGTTTCTGCTTCACGAATTCGTTTTCCAATACTCTCATTTCTGTCATCAATATCTGTTCTAATTTCTGCAGAAGTTAAGGTATTTGCGAGTTTTTCGCAATATTCATTAAATTCTGGTTGTAATGGAATGAGTCGTAATTGAATGGGAGATAGCCATAATGGCAAGTGTGGTTTTCGTCCCTCTTTAGCGTCCTTTGCAGCTTTTTCAAGTAGAGCATAAATTACTCTTTCAATTGCCCCGCTTGGGGAATTGTGCAAAATAATAGGATTCTTAGGCTTGTTTTCTTCATCTACAAATTCAATATTGTATCGTTTGCCATTTTCAACATCGATTTGATCAGTAGATAAAGCAGAAGCTTTTCCAAGATTATCTATATAATTAAATTCCCATTTTAAAATATAATAAAAGAATTTTTCTTTCCACATTTCAACTAGAACAGGTTTACCGATTTTCTTTACAGTATCTTGGATTAGCTGTTTATTTTCTTTGTAAAAATCTTCAGTAAAACGAATAGCCATTTCATAATCAGAATTATCAAGGCCTACTCCATGAATTACTTCACTTGACAAATCAAATCGTTTTTTGAATTCTTCAATAGCTTGTTTCATGTCCTTACAAAAGGCATGGCAATCTGGCATTGTAAAAGCACGTAATCTTCTTAGTCCAACTAGTTCTCCAGATTGTTCACGTCTAAAGCTATATCGTGTCATTTCATAAAGTCTCAATGGTAAATTTCTATATGATAATTGAAAGTCTTTAGCCATTAAAAATTGCCCAAAACATGCAGCAAATCTCAAAATTAAGGATTTGCCTTCTGAATGTATATTGTATTGCCTAGCTGGAAATCTGTTAAAATAACTCTCTAGACTTGGATGATGAGAGTCATACATAATTGGAGTTTCAACTTCAATTCCACCATAAGCCAAAACTTTGTCAGTAACATATTTTTCTAGAAGTGATTTGATAAGTCTTCCATTTGGGTAAAATCGCATATTTCCAGAATCAGAAGCAGGTTCGTAATCTGCGATAGCCAATTTTTTCATTAATTTAACATGTGGAGGTGTTTCGTCAACTGATCTTTTTTTTGCAGATTCATATTTTGCTAATATTTCTAACTGAGGATGTTTTGAAAAATTAAATTTATCAAATTCCTGCATTGTTCCATCTGGAGACAAGATATACCAGTATGATTTTATTTTCTCTTCTGATTTTACAGCCTCAGAAATTTCATCGTCAGTTGTTCCTTTTGTAATACTTTTTGAAGTCTCAGCCAAAGGATGTCCTTTTACTTCAAGTTTGTAAGACTTTGTCCAACCAAATGGTGCTCTAGAAACATCCAAATCAGTTGCTAAGGATTCCATTTCTTTTAATAAGCTAAAAGCTAAACTGGGGGATGCCAAATTTGAACTAAGATGAGCATAAGGATAAAGCAATAATTTCTTACAACCAATTTTTTGCAGTGACTCCTTGATTTCATTTATGGCTTTTCTTGCAACTGATTTGTCATCTCCTTTTTCAACTGCAACAAAAGTCACTACAACATTATCCAGACTTTTGGTTTCAGGTTCTATTTCTTCTGCAGACGAAATTTCTTTTTTTGTGGGGGTATATTCAAAATTATTGCAATGTAATTGTAGTAAACGCATAATTTGAAACTAATTAGATATTGAAATAAGTGTTTTCTTTAGACTTTTGCGGTATTTACTTTCAGTAACCGTCAAGAGATGACTGATCTTCAATCGATGTCAGCATTACAACTTGGCATCTTGCCATGTTTTTTCTTATAATCTTCTAAAAGCTGTCTTTTTCGTTCTTTTGGATTTTCAACAAATGTTCTTTGATAAGTATGGGTTTTTTGTTTACAAGGATCATTCTCAAAGTTTGTGTTAACATACTTTGCAAATTTATTCTGAAGATTTTCACTCTCGTCAATGTAAATTACCTCAAAATTTTTATCATAAAGAACAAACACGCCGGGCTTGGCTTTAACAAATTGAGCACTTTCAAGCCAAACAAGAACCTTGCCATCAAGAATCTCCATATAAATTTTCACTCACCTTCATGATATTAAGATAAAGACAGAAGAGTGGACATACAGTAAATAAGGGTGAGGTTTTGATCAACAGATGAATCTTATTCTTACCAACTCTGAAGACATAACTGAAGATGATGTCAAAAGTCTTGATAAGATAATTTTACGTGGAGATAACATCATAAGGGTTTCACTCCCTGACAAGTCCAATTCGTTAAACCCAAAAGATGATGCCTCAATCTAAACCACTAATCAGCATAGTAAATGTTGTTGCATCAGCAACAAT
>JADNRU010000022.1 GCA_016276965.1 Nitrosopumilales archaeon
ATATTTGGATTTCCTGCATTTCCAACACCAACAATCAAACCATCTTTAATTCCAATGTCAGCTTTTATAATTCCTAAAATTGGATCTAAAACAATCGCATTAGTAATTACAAGGTCAAGAGATTCTTTACAAGAAACGCCACTCATCTGTCCACAACCATCTCTTGCACTTTTTCCTCCACCGAAAACAACTTCATCACCATATTTGAGAAGATCTTTTTCTATCTCAATAATCAAATCAGTATCTGCAAGTCTAATTTTGTCACCTACAGTGGGTCCAAATAGTGCAGCATATCTATTTCTAGGAATTTCTAAAGGCATCTAGGCAGCACCTTTGAATCCTTTTTCTTTTGCTTTTTTTAGTGCCTCTTGCTTTTTCTTATTTAGTTCACCATTTACTAATCCGTTGAATCCGAAGACTATCTTTTTGCCACCATATTCAGTTAATTCTACTTCTTTTGATTCACCGGGTTCAAATCTAATTGAGGTCCCTGCTGGAATGTTTAGATGATATCCATATGCTTGTTCTCGTGGAAAATCAAGAGCTTTGTTTGCTTCAAAGAAATGAGTATGTGAGCCAACTTGGATTGGTCTGTCTCCAGTATTGCTAACATTTACTTTTTTTGTATTTCTATCAACGTTTGCAATTATCGGATCATCTGCAAGAAAATATTCTCCAGGTATCATTTAATCACACAATAGGATCATGTATTGTTACAAGTTTTGTTCCATCGTCAAATGTAGCTTCAACTTGTACAGTACGTATCAGTTCTGGAACACCAGGCAACACATCTTCTTTTGATAAGACCTCTCTACCAGTACTCATCAATTCAGCGACAAGCTTTCCATCACGAGCTCCTTCTATAACAAAATCTGCAATGAGTGCCACAGATTCTGGATAATTTAGCTTCAATCCCCTAGCTTTTCTTCTACGAGCAATTTGGGCAGATAAAAAAACATACATTTTATCTATTTCTCGCGGTGTCAACATCATAAGGTTAGTCAAGTTTCTTGTCATAATTAATGACTAAAAAATATATTGAAAATGTCATGTAAAAAAAGTATAATTTTAATGAAATCCTTGAATTAATGTGCTTACAGTTACAGAAACAATTGGAAACATTTTTCATGATAAAGAATTAGGAGGAAAATTTGAACAATTACGTCATTCCCCTAAATGTGAAGTAGTTAAGATTTCACGATCAGAATTAGAAAAAACAAGACTTAGAGTAAAAACAAACCAAGGAACCGATCTTGGTCTCATACTTAATTCTGCTCCAAAACTTCACAATGGAGATGTTTTACTCAACAGTCCTGAGAAAATGGTAGTAATTGAACAAATTCCAGAAAAAGTAATTTCCATTAAAATAAAAAAGTTAGCCGAAGATTCTCAAAATGAAACCTCAGTCATACTTGGGCACATAATTGGCAATAGACACAGACCCATTCAAATTGATAAAAATGGCATCATTTCTTTTCCAATTTTGGCAGATTCAGAAGTTGAAGTTTTTAAGAAATTATTCTCAAAAATAATTAATCAACTAGAAATCAAGGTAGAAAATAGAATTTTTGAACCTAAAAAAGAGATGGATGTTCATGAACACTAGCCATGAATTTCATTTGATGCAGCTAGCCGATTCTTTTTTCCCTGCAGGTATGTTTAGCATGTCTGGAGGTTTGGAATCTCTTGTAGTACACAAAAAAATTCAAACTCCTTCTGAAGTTTTAAAATTTATCAAAGAACAAATAGAATTTCAGTTGGTTCCATGTGATTGTAGAGTACTTTTTATTACAATGAACAGCGTTAAGAAAAACCAACTTTTTGAAGTAATGCAAATAGACAAAAAATATTATTCGATGAAGCTAGCAAAAGAAATACGAAATTCTTCTGTAAGATCAGGAAAACAAGTTTTCAATTGTTTGAAACATATGGTAAAAGATGATAATGACAAAAATGATTTTATTGTTAAGTTCCAAGAAAAAATTGAATTAAAAGAAACTCCTTGTACATATCCTGTTGCTTTAGGAATTGCTGTAATTTATCTTCAAATTCCTATCCAAAGTGTAATGAGAATGTTATTGTATTCATTTAGCTCAAGTGTTGTAAGCGCTGCAATTAGACTTGGTATAATACAACATCTTGATGGTCAGAAAATTCTCTTCTCACTTGCAAAAACTGTTGAGGAAATTATTATACACAATAATACCGATTTTACAACAAAAGATATTTGGCAATTAACACCATTCACTGAAATTCATCAGATGGAGCATGAACACAATGATTCTAGAATGTTCATTACATAATTTAATATGGTTTTGAATTATGAATTTAGAAAATAAAATGAAAATAGCAAAAGTTGGAATTGGTGGACCTGTTGGTTCAGGAAAAACACAATTAATTGAAATGCTTGTTCCAATTTTAAAAAAGAAAGGTTTCAAATGTGGTATTATTTCAAATGACGTTATATCAAAAGAAGATGCAGAACGGATGCAACGCACTTTGGCAACCGAATTAAAATTAATGCCAGAGGATATGATTATTGGAATTGCAACTGGTGGTTGTCCACATACAGCAGTACGTGAAGACCCATCAATTAACTTAGCAGTCATTGAAGAAATTGAACAAAAAGACCCTACCTTAGACCTAATAATTATTGAAAGTGGAGGCGACAACGTTATGACTACTTTTAGTCCTGCATTAGCTGACTATTTCATTTACATCGTCGATGTTTCTGGGGGAGACAAATATCCAAGAAAAGGGGGACTTGGAATTGAAAGCAGTGATCTTTTAGTAATTAACAAAATTGACTTGGCCACCTACGTAGGAGCAAATTTATCAATTATGAAAAATGATGCTATTAGAATCAGAAAAAACAAGCCATTTGAATTTGTCAACTGTAAAACAGGACTTGGAGTTGAAAAAATTGTCGATCACATAATACATAATTTGCTGTTTGACAAAAAACCTCTCAAAAATATCACCTAAAAAAGGATGTAAACCCTGATGACGAGTTTATCCAAATTACAAACATCAAATGAAAAAACAAATCAAGGCGGAATGGAGGGACTAATCAAACTTGAGCTAGAAGCTGATCAAAATTCAAAAACATTTGTAAAAACTTTGTCTAGTAAACCACCACTTTTGATCCAAAAAGCTTTGTACCCTAATCAAAAATTATCAAATACAGCTCACATCTACATCATGTCATCTGCTGGAGGAATTTTACAGGGAGACAGACTACAAATTGACATTACAGCAAAAAAGAATACCAAAACTCATGTAACAACACAAGCTGCCACAGAAATATACAAAGCAGAAAACCAATTGTCTTTCCAAAAAATTAACATTTCATTGGAAAATAATAGTTATCTTGAATTTTTACCAAAGCAAATAATACCACATAAATTTTGTAATTTTGATCAAGAAGTTAATCTTAGAATAGATGAGAACTCTACACTTGTTTATTCAGAAACTATTTCTTCAGGAAGAATTGCATATGGTGAAAAGTTTGATTTTACTTCATTATTTCTTCGCCTAAATGCATACAACCAAAATGAAAATTTACTTTTTTCAGAAGCAATGAAGCTTGAACCATTAAAAAGAAAAGAAAAATTTCAAAGCATCTTTGGTTCTAAGAACATTTACTCTACCATATACATAATTTCTAAGAGTTTTAATTCTGAAAAACTAGACCACGAAATTTTTTCTGCTCTTCAAAAACAATCGACTACAGCCTCATGTTCACAACTTCCTCATGAATCAGGAGTAATTGTGAGGATTCTTTCAGATTCTATAGACGATACATTTGATTTGATTTCAAAAATTGCAAATATCATTAGAATGAAATTACAGTCCAATCTGAATTTATAACTGATTTAGGATGACAAATGATAGAAAAATCCATAAAAAAAATTTTATTTTTAAATATGATGTAAAATAATAAAATTTCTCTATGTTTGATAACATACTTGTTGTTTTTATCACTCTTGAACATACTGAGCATACATATGATGCTGCTTTTGAGATTGCCAAAAAGTTTGGTTCAAAAATTACTTTTCTGAAATGTATTATAGAGCCTCATCCAAAATTTGCTTTCTTTCACACAAAAGGAGAAAAGGAATCTCACAAACAAGAATTAAAGGATGCAGAAAAATCATTACATAGTATTGAAGATATAGCAAAAAAATTCAATATCTCAATTAAAACTCAAGTAGAATCTGTTGAGTCACTTTCAGAATTTCTAGTTTCATATATTCAAAAAAATCATGTTGACCTTTTAATCATTGATTCTCATAGTTTGGATGAAGCAGAACATGAAGATCATAAAGAAACAATAAATACTATTTTCAGAAACATTTCTTGTCCATTATTAACATTAAAATAAAAAAATTATAATTTTTCTTCCAAATCTATATGTTTTTTTATTAATGATAGATTTTAATAATTACCTGGCATAGGTGATTGATTGAAATATCCTGAACTTTTAAATCAAGATGTTGCTCGAGTAGGGGTTCAAAATACACGAAAGTATAATCTTCTTGCAGGACGATTAATTACAGATGTGATTAAGACTTCGCTTGGTCCTAGAGGATTAGAAAAGATATACATCGACATACAGGGAGATGCTACAATCACAAAACATGGTGGTGCATTCTTAAGAAAGGTTGATGTTGAGCATCCAGCTGCAAAAGCAGTTGTTGATGCTGCAAATTCTGTTGACAACAACGTTGGAGATGGCACCATAACAGTTGCTGTTTTGATTGGAGCATTACTAAAAAGAGCAGAAGAATTGTTACAAATGGGAATTCCTCCTGCTGTTATCTCACGTGGTTACCAAAAAAGCGCAAAAATGGCTCTTGAAATTCTTCAACGAATTTCTAAAAAATCAAATCCCTCAGATAGACAATTGATGCAATTACTTGCAATTTCGTGCCTAAAAAGCAAGTCAATTTACAACATGTCATCTGATGAAATCCCAATTGCAAATCAAATTGTTGAGGCAATTTGTACTATAACCAATTTTGAAAAAAACAAAATTGATGTTGATGATATTAAAATTGAAGAAAAACCAGGTAACGTAGCAGACATCCAACTTGTCAAAGGGATAGTGATTGACAAAACCATTGATAATTATGCAATGCCGAAATCAATTGAGAATGCAAAAATCCTACTAACAAATGAAATTCTAGAACCAATTCATACTAGAACAGATGCAGAAATATCAATTAATACGCCAGAACAGATGAGCCTGTTCAAAAAACAAGAAAACCAAAACATTCTTGATAAAGTAAAAAAAATTATCGAATCTGGGGCAAATGTTGTGATTTCACGAAAGGGAATTGATTCATTTGCCCAGGAATCTTTTTTGAAAGCAGACATTATCACTATGCGCCGAGTCAAGTCAAACGATATTTGGTGGTTAGAAAAAGCCACTGGAGCCAAGACAATTAAGAGTTTGAATGAAATTTCTCAAAACGATTTAGGATATGCAAAAAGAGTATACGAAAAATCTGTAGGCGATGATAAAATGGTTTTTGTTGACGGATGTAAAAATCCAAAATCAGTTACACTTTTGCTTCGTGCAAATTCAAAACGATATCTTGAGGAATTTCATCGCACTGCGCTCAATGTAATTTACGTACTACGTGACTTTATTGAAAATCCTCTAATTGTTGCAGGCGGTGGATCACCTGAAGCAATTATTGCACACAAAATTAGACAACAGTATCTATCAGTAGAAGGCAAAGAACAGATAGTAGTTGAAAGGTTTGCTGACGCATTAGAAGAGATTCCTTTGACTCTTGCAAGAAATGTTGGTATGGATCCAATTGATACTCTTACAGAATTACGTTCAAAACATGCCAAATATTCAAATGGAAAATTTGAATGGTTTGGTATTGATTCGGATCAAAGAAAGGTATCAGAGATGTTTTCAAAAAAAGTAATCGAGCCAGCAATAGTAAAGCAGCAGGTCATCAAAACTGCTGCTGAGGTAACTAATATGATTCTAAAAGTAGATGATATTTTTATGAAAGATGAAATCGACAATACTCATTGCCATATTGATGGAACGGTTCATGCCCACAAAGATGGTGGAAAAGTACACAATCACTTTGAACAAGAAGGCTTAGAACAGCGACAAATGCATCATTATTATTAATTCACTTTAAAAATTATAAAAAATTAAAAATTTGGTTATGGGGAGGGAGGATTGAATTTGTAAAACTGTTTTTCTTCTTCTGTATTTTCTGATGTTTCCTCGCTTACTTTTTCAACAGTTTCGTCAGAAAATAATTCTTCTGATAATGATTCATCTGAAAGTTCTGAACTAACAAAGAAAACCAAATTAATTAAAGCAAACATTGCACCAATAATTATTAATCTAGTTTTCATTGAAAGTTTTTTTCGTTCAGGTTTAGGTTCTTTACGTACCATTTAATGAATTACAGTATACACCTATTTTTCTTTACCGTAAAAAAGTAAGCAATAATTTCTATTACACAAACAACTCTATTATGTGAGTGCTCAAAAAGGCAATTCCAGCACTCCCAGGTATTGTAATGAGCCATGCAAAGACAATCTGTCTACCTAACTTCCATCTCACTGCCCATTTTCTTCTAACAGCGCCTGCACCCATTATAGATCCAGTAATTGCATGGGTAGTACTAGCAGGAATTCCTAATATTGCAAAGATTGCTAAAATAATTCCACCACCTGTCTCTGCAGCAAATCCTTGATATGGTCGTAACCTTGTTATTCTTAATCCTAGTGTTCTAATTACTTTGTAACCACCTGCAAAAGTTCCTAATCCAATTGCAGTTGCTGCTGCAAAAATTACCCATAAAGGCATTTCAAATTCTGTAATTATTCCTTCTGCAAATAAAATTAAAACAATAATTCCCATAACCTTTTGTCCGTCGTTAGCTCCATGAGCTAGTGCAAACCAAGCTGAAGAAATTAATTGCAATCTTCCAAAAGTTTTGCTAACTCTTGCTGGATGGTGTTTTGCAAAAAATGTAATTATTGCACCAGCAAACAGTAACCCGATAATCAATCCTCCTATAGGAGATACAATTATTCCTATTCCAACTTTAACTAAACCATCTAAAATTAATTTTTCAAAACCTAATCCTGCAATTCCTGCACCCATTATTCCTCCAATTAGAGAATGACTGTTTGAAATTGGTAAACCTAGCATTGTACAAATAACACTCCAAGAAATTGCTCCAGCTAACCCTCCAATTATCATGTAAACTGTGATATCTTCAGGACTTACAATGCCCTTGGCAATTGTGGCCGCTACTGCTACACCAAAAACAAAAGGACCAATAAAATTTGCAGCAGCTGAAAGAGCAACGGCGTGTATTGGCTTCAAAACCCGAGTACCTATAACAGTAGCCACAGAATTTGCAGCATCATTAAAGCCGTTAACAAAATCAAAAACTAGCGCTATGATTATTGCTCCAATGGCTATCTCTAACATTTTTTAAACCTACGTATATTTTAGAACTATATCTTCAACAACATCTGCAACATCAACGCATCGGTCAGATGCTGTTTCCAATGCTTCATAGATATCTTTCATTTTAATTATGTATACAGCATCATTTGTTTCAAATAATTTAGCAAGTGCAGTTCGATATAGATCATCGATTGTATGCTCTATGTCACTTGCATTTCTACAATGGTTGATAATTGTTTTATCACCCTTTACATTTTTTAGTCTTGAAATCATGTACTCCACTTCTTTAGTTGCTTTGGTGAGTTCTTTGGCAATTTCTAACATGTAAGGAGGGGGGGATGAAATCTTGTATCTGATTATTCTTCCAGAAATTCCCTCAATAAAGTCAATTACATCATCAGTTTTAGATGCTATTCGTTGAATGTCTTCTCTATCAAGTGGTGTGATGAAGGTTTTGTTTAATTCAGAAAAAACTGATCGAGTTAGTCCATCTGCTTCTCTTTCTAGATTTTTTATCTTGTTATGACAATCTTCTGCCTTTTCAAAATTTGAAAACAGTTCTACTAAAACTTCTGAGGTTTCTACTGCCTTTTTTGCAAGGTCGTCTAAAATTCCTAGTATTATCTTTTCATTGGATTTTACCCAAGAAAGCCATTGTACCATAGCTTGACGCTATCTTTTGTAGATTAAATCTATGTTCCCCATATACTATATTGTACCTATATAGAATCACATTATAAAATAAAATCAAATAATTAAGATTCGCACTTTACTTCTATATCCCCATCAGAATCTTGGTTTGTATTGCATGAATCATTGTCATCTCCCCCATCGATCACATCGATTCCAGTATTTCCATTTAGAATGTCCATACCTAATTGACCTTTGAGGATATCGTTTCCATCTCCACCGGAAATGGAATCGTTTCCCTCATTTCCAAAAATAATGTCCTCTCCATCGCCACCAAAAATACAGTCATTTCCTTTGAATCCAAACACAATATCGTCTCCCTCATGTGCAAAAATGAGATCAGCTACACTTGTTCCATACAAGATATCGTCGTCTTGTGTTCCCAAAATCATGTTATAGTATGATTCTGGTTTCCCGCAAGCTTGAACATTAACGGTTTGTGTGGAGCTAACAGAGTTTCCATACGAGTCAACTGCAGTCCAAGTGACAATAGTTTCACCTAATGGGAATGAGTAAGGTGCATCGTTTGTAATTATTGGTGAAGAATCAGTTAGATCCACAACTGATGCTTCCCCAACGAAAACTGGTGTTTCTAGTGCTGTAGCATCAATTATTACATTATCTGGAATTGTCAATTCGGGGGCAGTTTTATCAACAATTGTTATTTTTTGTGTAATGCTAGCTAAATTTCCTGCCTCATCTGTTGCAGTCCATGTAATTAGAGAATCTCCTAGTGGAAACGTATCAGGAGCATCATTTGATATTGTAACTTCACTTACAAAGTCTTGTGCGAGTGGGGCAACAAATGAAACTATATTATTGGTAGGTGAAGTGGCCTCTACAAGAATATCTTCTGCTGGACTAATAGTTGGAGAAGTTGTATCTATAACGGAAACTAATTGAGTTGCATTTACCATATTTCCAGAAGAATCAGTTGCAGTCCAAGTAACTGTTGTTTCACCTAAAGAAAATACAGGAGGAGCGTCATTTGTTACCTCGGCAACACCAACAGCATCAGAAGTTTGAGCATTTCCCAAATTCACCAAGTTTTCATCAGCATTGAGAGCTTCAATTACAATATCTGCTGGAAGAACAATTGAGGGAGAAGTTGTATCAATTATTGATACTTTTTGTGTTGCAGTAGCTACATTTCCTGCATCATCAGTTACTGACCAAGTTATTGTGGTTAAACCAAATGGAAAAACAAGAGGGGCATCATTACTAATTGAAGCTATCCCCACCAAATCATCTGCAACAATTGTTCCAAAATCAACAATGTTTTGATCCTTGCTGGTTGCTTCTACTGTAGTAATAGCAGGCACGGTAATAGTTGGGGGAGTGGTATCAACTACAGTCACGATTTGAGTATCAGTTGAAGTCAAACCACTCAGATCAGTAGCAGTCCAAGTAACAATGGTTTGGCCAACTAGAAAAATAGAAGGAGCGTCATTAGTAATGGAATCTATTCCAATAAAGTCTGAAGCAGTTACATTTCCAAGTTCTGCAGTAGTTTCTAAAGCAGAGGTTGCCTCTACCTCAACTGATTCTGGTGCAATAATTGAGGGAGGTGTAGAATCTACAATCGACACCTTTTGTGTTGCAGTTGCAAAGTTACCAGCTGCATCAGTAGCTGTCCATGTAACCAAAGAATCGCCTAGCGGAAAAACGGTCGGTGCATCATTTTCAACAGAAATTACTCCAACAATATCGTCTGTAGTTGAAACCCCAATAGCAACTACGTTTGATGTAGAGTCTTGCGCTTCAAAAACAACATTGGGAGGAGGAATTATGAAAGGTGCTGTAGTATCAAGAACTGTAACATTTTGAATTGCGGTGATAGTATTTTCGTACAAATCAGTTGTCGTCCAAACAACCTGAGTTTCACCAATATAGAAAACTGCAGGGGCGTTATTTGTGATGGAAGCTACTCCAATTACGTCGGTTGCAATTGCCTCACCAATAATTATGGGCATTCCTGAAGAACTAGTTGCTTCTGACACCACATTTGTTGGAATGGTAAGAATTGGAGGCATTGTATCATGTACAGTAACTACTTGTGTATCAGAAGCCTGGTTTCCAGAAGTATCAGTGGCAGACCAAGTAACTGTTGTCATTCCTATTGGGAACGAATCTGGTGCGTCATTAGTTACTGATTCAACTGCTATCAAATCATGTACTTGTGGTTGGCTAAGTTCTACAAAGTTTTGTTCTGGATCAGTTGCTTCTACTACAATATCATTTGGCGCAGTGATTTTTGGAGGAATTGTATCAGTTACATTAACAGTTTGATCATAAGAAACAAAATTACCATAATTGTCAGTTGCAGTCCATGTTACAAGAGTGATACCGAAAGGAAATGTATCAGGGGCATTGTTGATTATGGTAGGAATACTAGTAATATCATCAGCTGTTGAATTACCCAGAACAGCAACATTATTTTCATTTCCAGAAGCTTCAACTGTAACATCATCTGGTATGATAAGGTTGGGGGGAGTTGTGTCTACTACAGTCACCTTGTTAGATGTTGTTGCAAAGTTATCATCTGGATCGACAACAACCCAATTAACAACAGTTTCTCCCAAAGGAAAACTATTTGGTGCATCATGAGCTAGTGTAACATTTTGTACATCAACAACTGTTGGTTCCACGAGTTCAATAAAATTAGCAGTATCAGATGTTGCTTCAAACACAATGTCTGCTGGTAGAGTTAACACGGGAGCAGTTGTATCAATTACAGAAACTAACTGGTCTCTGCTTGCAATATTTCCTGCAGCATCTGCAGCTATCCACGTCACAGTAGTATTACCAATTCCAAAAAATTGTGGAGAATCATTTGTAATTGAAATTATTTCACCATTGTCAATCACTACTGCCTCACCTAGATAGATTTCATTTTGATCATAGCTAGTAGCTTCTACAACAATGTCTTCTGGTATGGTAAGTTTTGGTGCAGTTGTATCAACAACATTTACCTTTTGAGTTGCACTTGCAGAATTTCCCCCAACATCAGTTGCAATCCACGTAACTACGGTTTCCCCAAGTGGGAAAACTGTAGGAGCATCATTTGTTATTGATATTACCCCCACAACATCCGATGTTGCTGGGTTTTCCAAGGAAACTGGATTTGAACCTGGGCTTTGAGCCTCGATGGTGATATCTGAAAGAGACGAAATTACTGGAGGAATGGTATCAACTACAGTTACTGTCTGCGTTGCAATTCCCATATTTCCTGCTCCATCAATTGCTGTCCAAATTATAGTTGATACTCCAAGTGGGAATTTTTCTGGTGCATTGCTTTCAAGTGATTGTATTCCACTAACATCAGTTGCCATTGCCTGACCTACATAAACATCGGTTAGACCAGCTGTGGCTTCAATTAGTAAATTATTTGGAGGAGTGATAACAGGTTTTGTTAAATCTCCTGGAACAGGAGTAACTGTTGATTCTGGTTCTGATTCTTGTGTGGTTGATTCTGTCACTTGTGTTGTTGTTTCTGGTTCAGATGAAACTGGTTCTTGGATTTCAGATGCAAATGGAGTACCAAACTTTTGAATTCTGTGACCATTAGAGTCTACGACAAAAATGAAACCATTTGGATCTATTGCAACGTCGCTAGGAATTTTGAATTGTCCTTTTGTGATTCCCATAGTGCCCCAAGTTGTTAGTGTAGCACCATTTGGATCTATTCTTAAAATTCTATCATAGTTTGTGTCAGCTACATAGATGTTATCAAGTGGATCAATTTCTATTCCCTGCGGAGAAATAAGTAATCCACCGGCATGTGGTCCAAAAGTTTGTGAGTATACACCATTAGAATCAAATTTATAAATTTTATTTTTTCCGGGGTCAGAGACGTAAACATTCTCATATCGATCAATTACTATTTGCATTGGGTTTAGAAAGTCCCCATCCTGCATTCCACTTACACCAAATTCTGACACAAACACACCATCTGATGTGAATTTTTGAATGCGTGCATTTCCTGTATCAACAACATAAACAGTACCATTATTACCAACTGCAATTCCATTTGGAAGCAAAAATTCTCCTGCGTTTGGACCTTCACTACCCCATTTTGTAATAAAAGTTCCTTCCAGATCAAATTTTTGTACTCTATGTAACTGACTATCTACAACAAAAACAGAATCATCGAATATTGCAATTCCTGCAGGAGATTTGAATTGTCCTGAACCACTTCCACTGCTTCCCCATGCATTCAAAAAGACACCATTATTGTTGAATTTTTGTACTCGCATATTTCCCAAGTCAGTAACATACACATTTCCTAAATCATCAGTTGCAATATTTTGTGGAAATGAGAAAAATCCAGCTGTCTTAATTCCAGATTGACCCCATTCTAAAATGAAGGGATGAGAATCGCTGGTATTTGCAAATGCTGGGTTTAGAAGGCCTGCTAGGCCAATAATAGTAAAAATTACCACTAGAGGGATTACTACTCTCATCAGGTAGAAATTTCGATATATGAAAAAGATCTCAGAAGTGAGGAATTGTTGCAGTTTTTGTCAATTTTTGGGTAAATTAAAAGGGCCTGTTTACTTCACGAGTGAAAACATAACTAGCCAGACCTATCATAACCACGACAAATACAACAATTATTCCAACACTCAGTAAAGGATTAACCCCTTCAGAAACTCCAGTCATCATTCCACGAATTAAAAGAATGGTATAGGTCACAGGATTAAATCTAGCTGCAGTAGCTAGCCACTCCGGCAAAAGCTCTAATGGAAATAGAGCAGGACTTAGCATAAACAGTGGCATTCCAAGAAAATTAATTATTCCCCAAAACGTTTCTTGTGATTTTGCAGTAGCAGCTACCATTACTGAGATTCCAGAGAATCCTAAGGAAAACATGATGACTATTCCCATAATTGGAATAACTAAAAGTGGTTCTGGAAAGCTAACACCAATAGCAAGTGCAATTCCTAAAACCAAACTAGCTTGAAAGGCAGCAATTAGTGAAATTGCAAACATCTTGCCAAGTGCAATTGAGGATCTTGATATTGGTGATGTCAAAGCTTTATTCATAAATCCATACCTTCGGTCCCATAACGTGTTAACACCACCAAAAATGCTAGTAAAAATTGCAGTAAGTATGATTACGCCAGGCGCCATAAATTCAATATATTCACCTGCAAATCCTACAGATTGAATCAATGGTTGGGTTTCTACAAATGTGTGTCCGATAACGATAATCCATACTACAGGTTGAATCAAACGAATTATTACTCCACTTCTTGACTTGCGATATCTCTTCATTTCTCTCCAGAAAATTGTATAGGTATCAAACGGATTCATCATTTTAACCTCATCATTTTAGCATGTTCACGTCTTTGGTTGTAATTTTCATTATCATCTCGAAGCTCTCTACCGGTGTATGAAATGAAAACATCATCAAGAGTTGGTTGAGTAAGAGAAATTGATTTGATTTTAATTCCATAATTTGAGGATAGTTGAAATATTTTTGGGATTACTTCGGTGCCTTTTGATGAAAAAACAGTTACTTGTTCATCTTTTTTTGAAATTTCTTTTACAAATTCAATTTCATTAATTTTGTCTATGAGGATGTCTCTTTTTTCATTTTGATTTTCAAATGTAAAGACAATTACTTCGTTTCCTAAAGCATTCTTCATTGTCTGAGGGGAATCTATCACTTGAATTTTTCCATAATCAATAATTCCAATTCTGTTGCAGAGCCTGTCTGCCTCTTCCATGTAATGTGTGCTAAGGAAAATAGTCATTCCATATTCTTTGTGGATTGTTTTGATATACTCCCAAATCCTTCTTCTCGTCTGAATATCTAATCCAACCGTTGGTTCATCTAAGAACAAAACTTTGGGATGATGTAGTAATCCACCTGCAAGATCTAGTCTCTTTCTCATTCCGCCTGAATAGCTTATGACGGCTTGATTTTGTTTTTCTGAAAGCTCGATTAATTCTAAAATATCATCAATTCTTTTTTCAATTTGATTTTTTGGTATATGATTTAACCTAGCTTGTAGTTGAAGATTTTCTCTTCCGGTCAGATATTCATCAACAGAAATTTCTTGTTGCACATATCCAATGTTTTCTCGAACTTTCTTAGCTTGCGATACTACATTAAATCCTGATACAAGAGCAACTCCTGAGGTAGGCTTCAAAAGTGTGGTAAGTATCATCATAGTTGTGCTTTTGCCTGCTCCATTTGGTCCAAGAAATCCAAATATTTCTCCCTCATCAACTTTAAGTGAAATGTTATCTACTGCTGTTAATTTCTGAAACTTCTTTGTTAGAGAGTTGATTTCTATTGCGTACAATACAGGAAAACCTATTTGCAATTATAAATTGGTAACACTTTGTGGAACGAATTAAAAAAAGAATTTAAAATAATTGAGAGGAGTATTATTCAATATTCCTGTATTGATCTTTGGTCATTTTTAGGATAACTTTTTCGCCAACTCCCCAAATTTCTGATTTGGATAGGATTTTTGAATGCATTATTCCATCAGAAATCTCAATTGATTCTAGCTCGTTTGTATCAGGATGTCTGTGAAGTCTTTTTACTTTACCTATTTTGTGTCCGTCAATATCAACTACCTGCGAATCAGTTCTTACGGGTGGAATGTTGAGTAAAAGTGACTCGTCTGTAAATTTGTCAATATAGTCAAATGACAAATAGTAATCTTTGCGAAACCCTTCATGAATCGTTACTCCTGATACTGTTAAGGTATCAGAATTGATGTGAACATGTTTTACTTTTCCGTACTGAATTCCTTCTCTGTCTACAACCTTTTTTCCAGTAAATTTATCTGCTGTAGTTAAATTTTCTGGCATTCCTTCTAGTTTTGTTGACATGTAATAGACTTTGGAGGTTGGTTTATGGCATCCGATATCAGAATTTTCTATCAATTGAGTTAAATTCCTTGACTATGCAAGGAGGTTATGAACAATTCTGCCTTCAAAGCAATTCTCGTAACAAAAGGTAGAAAGACTGGAAAAGAACATTCGGTATGGCTCCGTGCAGTAAGGTATAACGAAAAGCTATATTTTTCACGACATAAGGAAGACGGTGATTGGATAAAGAATGCAATTGAAAATCCTGAGGTTAAAGTAAAATTTGATAAATCAAGTTTTTCAGGCAAGGCATCTTTAGTAAATGATGAATCATTGGCAAAAAAAATTTCTGAATTAAAATATCCAAATGAAGAACGTGCAAATGAAAAACGGGTAGTTTTAGAAGTTATTCTTTTAGATTATAAATTAAACTAGAATTATTTTTTAGTTTTTTTTACTTTTTTCTTTTTTTTCATCATAGATCTTCTTAAAGCAAGTGAAAGTAGTGTTCCTGCCGGAATGCCAATAATTGTTCCAATAATAACATAGGGTGCCTACACGATATGGATAATTGTGCTAGCTCCTCGCCTGTCAATTTCTTGACCATTTTGCATTTCAGAAACTATTACGGTAAACGAAACAACATCTCTTTGTTTACATTCTTCTGCATGTAGTTTGAGATGAATATCAATCAAGTCAAATTCTTCTTGAGGAAGATTAGTTTCATCAAAAAATACTTTTCCGGTGGATTCAATTCTAAAGCGTTGGTCTTTATGGTGAAATCCAAGTTTTACCTTCCTACCTTCTCTTCCAGCTGCTTTTACATTAACATCAATTATTCCAGGCTTTGTCATGGTATAGCTTGCCTTTTGATTTACAAATACGCCAATCTGGAAAGGTTTTCCCGCAGTAGATTCTGCCATTTTTTGAACCCCATCATTCATTACAACATCAACTCCTTTAATCGTCTGAGCAACTTTGGCAATCCATTCATTTGTTCGCTCTATAACTGCGACAATTTCTTCTCTCCTTTTTTTATCTTCTCCTGAAGCAAGTTTGTAGTATTCAACCCATTCAAGGTAATCTCCAGAAATATCTTTGATAAATTCCATGCATGTAACTTTGTAGTCTTCTACACTACTAGCTCTTTCAGAGCTTTCATCAGAACGTAAGTTATCATAATCCATTGGAATAGCCATATGGTTCAATGCTAATCACATGTAAAAAAACCAATCTGACTAAATTTTGCAAAATAGTAATCAATGAATATATCTAGAGATTTGTAATTTCTGTCATGCTCTTTAAAACAATCACACAAGATCTGCAAAAGGAGCTTAAATCAAATTTCCCACAGATCCGAGTTCTTTTAAAAAAAAATCCTGCCATAGCGTATAAAAAAATCACAGATATTGGTTTTATAGTGGGAAACAAATACAACATATCGCTTGTTGTAAATTTTCCTCAACGAGGAAAGATTGAAGATTTTGATTCTTATGGAACGCAGGATCTAAGCTTAATCATTGACCAAGAAAAAACAAACTTTCCAATAGATAGAAGCATCATAAAATCAAAGGCAAAAGAGTTGTTTGGGGATGTAAAGGTAGAAGATGCCTATATGTACGAAGGAAAAGAAGGAGTCAAGGTTTTTTTTGAAAAAGGTAGAATTGACATTCTCCCCCATTCTTTACATATTTGGTGTAAGTTTACAGAAAAGGTAACAGAATATTGTGAATGGTTGTTGAAAAACGTCTATGAACTAAAAAATCCATAGGGATATTTTTTAAATTTAATTAATCTTCTTCTAACTTGTCACGAATCTCTTTAGCTTCTTTGTTTTCAGGATCAATTTCAAGGATTTTCTTACAATAGTCATATGCAGTTTTGTATTCTTCAAGATACAGATGGACATTTGATTTTAAAAGTAATGCCTCAGTATCAGACTTGTCAATTTCTAGTACATTGTCAAGATAATGCAATGAGTTTTTTGAATCTCCTAAAATATAGTATATGCTTCCCATAATGAAAAGATAATCAGCATCTTTAGAGAACTTGCTTTCTAAACTTTTTCCAAATTCTAATGCTTCCTTGTAATCTCCTTCTTTTACAAGGTTTTTTAGATGACGTTTGGGCCTACTGAATAAACCAACCAATTTGAATCAAATAAATCTGAAGATCTTAACCAATCTTCATAATTCCATTTTCAATTAAAAATTGAATTCCCTGAACAAAATCATTATCAGTGATTAGACCATCTGCCCACCAACCAGCATTATTTTTTATCCATCCAGGAATTTCATCACTACCTGAATCTGTCCCTTGTGCTGTTGGAGGAATTTTCATAATATCTTGATTAATCAAAAACTGAATTCCTGTAACAAAGTCTGAATCTCCGATTTGCCCTCCTGCCCACCATCTAGCATTATTTTTTATCCAATCAGGAATGGCAAGACCTGGGCCTGGTGGAGTTTTTGGAATCACATCACCTGCAATTTGGATATCAATTTGTAAATAATCAGGGGCCTGAGTAGGTACAATGTGCTCAGGGCTTAGACCATAAATCCAAATAACATATGGAGCAATTCCAGGATCTTCGATTACTTTAGTTAAAATGCGAACCTGGCCTGATGGAGAATAAAGGAATTTTCTTCCATCATCTTCTGCAATTGATCTTAAGGGTGTGAGATTTTCATCTACAACAAAAATATCATACTGGACTTGGTTTAAAAATTCAGTTTGGTCAAACTTGTTTTTGAATTTAATTATCCACTCAATATTACAGCCTGAGGGTGGATTTTCTGGCCCATAATTTACCTCTAATAGATAATCAGCGTGGTTTGTAGATCTTTTAACAGATACAAATTCATAATTTTGAGGACAGCCAATTGCAGTTTGTTCTACTTCTGTAGAAACAATTCCTGAAAATGGATCTTGCTGTATATTTTCATTATAATCTAATAGTTCAAAATCATATTCTGTTGGAGGGATTCCTTCTGAAACATGAGTAAAAGTATGAGCTTTTATTGGAAATGGGAATTCGTCAATAACCCACACATTACTTGTAGATCCTCCAGTTCTCCATGAGACAAGAACGGTTTCAAAAGTTCCAGCTGGCACTGAGATGGTTTGTATCTCTGTAGGCCTAACTTGTTGACCACCAATATTTCCAATTTTTCCCCATGAAGGCATATTAAATTTTTTTGGTCCTTCCCCTCCTTCACCTCCATATGAAGTAGCAAAAGCAGATAACCATACAACTGAATTTTTAAACGCACTACGATAAGTTGCCAGTTCTGGACTTCCACCAGTTGGTTCTGGTGCCACTTTACCTAACTCCATGGTGCCTTTTACAATCTTGTTACGGTCATACACAACGGCTTGAGCGAGCCATTTGTCTTCTGTACCAACCTTAGTATCTCCTTCTATCCAAATATCCATTTGAAAATCTGCACATTCTTTATAATCAACATGACAAAGTCTGTAAGAAAAATAATCTCCTTTTTTTAGTCCCTCTCCGACGTACCAACTGCCAGGAAGATCAACACCACCTTTTTCAAACTGAGAAAATGCTGATTGGGTTGAAATTGGGCCAATAAATAAGGCAGTTAAAAAAACTATGATAAGAAATAATTTTTCCAAGTAATTATATTCACAAAATTCCTCGTTTAAAGGTTATTCAAATAAGCAAATATAGAGGCAAGATTTTTCATTTTATAGAAATGTGTGAATGTCCCAAGGTTCATCTGTATGAGGTAGAATTCAAACTTGCTGGAATGAGAGTAGTTCCAACTCATAAGAACTGTGGAGATTCATTAAATGAAAAACAAGCAGAATCTTTTCGAAAAGATTTAGTAAAATCTTGGGGATTTGAGGAAGAAGAATAACCCCCGGAAATTTAAAAAAGAAAAGAAAAGAATGTGATAATTACAAAGCTTTTACAGCTTCTTGGCAAACATCTGTTTTACATTTGCAATCTTGACTGCAAATACAATGTCCTTGCATTGCACAATCACATTGGTAAGTAGAATCACCTGTTTCTGCTTCACAACCACATGCTTGATCTGGCATGAGAAGTGGTTCTCTTCCCCTGTTTTTAAAAGTTTATCTATTCAACCTAAAGGTATAGGTTTATTTTTTTAGTAATAAAAGCAACTCATTAGCAGTTTTGTGAAGGGTGTTTGCTTGGTTTTCAATTTTATTAATATCATTATCAACATCGAAGGCTATCTTTAAAACATGAATATAATCGGGATTTCTATGAAGAATTTCTCTTATTTTTATGAAATTGTTTCTATTGATATATCCCAAATAAAAATAACAATCAGACATCAGTGAGTTATTTACAAAATAGTTGTATTTTTTTTGTATAATTTTTGAATGATTGTTTTTTTCTACCATATCAGAAAACCCAATTGTTGATTTGCACATTCGTACAAGTAAAGAGGAAGTTGCCCTTTCAATTCCAATACACTCATTTACAATAGAAAAGTTTTCATTAATTTTGTTTTTTTCAAATCCTCTAATTAATTCTAACATATGTGTTGGACTGGGTCTTTTGAAATTAGAAAGAAAAATCGCATCTGCAATGAAATAAGAAGCACACTTTACCCAACAAGATGCAAAAGGATCGGAGTTTTTTATTCCGTCTTTTGTTTTAGTTGTACAGACTGCTGCTTCTATTAAACAACTTTTTTTATATGCGTTAAAGATTTTTTCTTTCTTTTCTTTAATTGTATTTAAAAAAATTCTTAACTCCCATTGGTCATCAGATATAATTTTCATGTTCTGGTACTGAGTTAAAACTTCTGGATGAGTTTCTTTCATAGAGCCGTGGTGAAGTTTTACAACTTCACCTTCAAAATCAATAATTGAATCTTGTTCCAGTTTGTTATCAAAAACTGTGAGGTTGTATTCACAGCAATCAAAATTATTTCCTTCATTTCTGCATCCACCATGACCCACCGGATTTGTCAGAGAAAATTTTTTCACAAATTTTTTTTCATCCATAGAAAATGCCATGTTAGATTTTCTATAAAGGATCCAACTCACTAATTTTTACTAAAGAATGTAATGTCAAAACATTCCTTTAAATTGCGATTTGTTATGGCTTTTACCTAGCTCCTGTGGTGTAGTCCGGCTAAGCATACTGCCCTCTCAAGGCAGTGATCTCGGGTTCAAATCCCGACGGGAGCATTACTATTTGGGGGATATAGTTAGGACCGAAGATTTTGCACCAGTACAAACCATCTTTCCTGTACTGAATAGCAAAGTGGCAGTCTTTGGGTTTTTCAATCTAAACACAGCCTCAGGAAAAGTATCTTGATGCCATTCTAGACCAAGAAATTTTTTCTGCTCTTCAAAATCAATCAACCAAAGCTTCATGTTCACAACTTCCTCATGAATCAGGAATAATTGTGAGGATTCTTTCAGATTCTATAGATGATACTTTTAGAAGATTTTAAAAATAGGTTTTCAAGGTTGCCATGTTGCAATGAGAATATTGGATAAAAAGCAATTTTAC
>JADNRU010000023.1 GCA_016276965.1 Nitrosopumilales archaeon
TAGAATCTGCTATCGTTTTAATTGCATTTGTAATCGTTGCAGCAGCTTTGGCCTTTGTAGTCCTCAACATGGGTTTTTCTGTATCACAGAAAGCAAAGACAACGATAGTTTCTACTCTTCAAGAGGCAGGTAGTAGCTTAGAGGTTTCTGGTAAAGTTATTGCATCAGCACAAGTTAGTGCTTCTAAACTAAACGTTACTGGAATTCCAATTAAAATTGCAGCTGGTGGTGACTCTGTAAACTTATCAAACCTTACTGCAGCAATAAAGTATTTGAGCAATCAAGTAACATATGACGATATTTATGCTGGTACATTAAATCTTGACAATACTGGTATCAGTGTTTTCATTTCATTGCAAGCAGCCACTACTGCAGCAGCTCTCATAAATACAGGTGATTTTGCTGCATTAGATGAAAATCCCTATCTTGGTGGTCTAGATCCTGATTTAGATGACTTCCCATTAGAAACAGTGGCATTTATCTACTTCACAGTTAGAGCAAATGAAAACGAAATTATAGAACAAGGTGAACACGCCGTATTGGCTATAGTCTATGCAGTTGGAGACAGACCTGGAACACTAGATAAAATCAGAGCAGAATTACTTATTCCAGCTGGGGCTTCATTAACTGTAGAACGACAAGTACCAAATATCACTACAGAAATTGTGGACCTAGGATAAAGTAGAGGGGTGACTTTATGAACACTCCACGCATTCCTTTTTCTCTTTCTTTTTTAAAACGAATTGTAGAACTACCAGAGAATTTTCGTATATTTATTATTGGAAGTGCAATAAGCATTTATGGTTTAGTATTGTATGAACTCTTCCCAGAGTTTCTATTTAATCCTAATTTCTCAATATACTACTTTATAATTCCAATGACAGTTTTGGGAGTTATTGGAATTGGACTACCAAGATTTATGCCAATAATTTTGGAAAAAGTATTCAAAAGACCACCTACAAAACCAGCTCAAAAGATTGAAGGCACCTCGGATGATATAATAGATGACTTAGTGACTGAGGGCTCATCTCAACAACTAGTACAGCAAGACTCTTCAGGAATTATGTCAAGTGAAACAGAAGGTAGTACATCTGATTCTTCTACAGAAATTGGAAATAAGGAACTAGATGAATTAATCGCAGGTACAGATGGAATTTCAGAAGAAAAAGAAGAGAATACAGTTGGAATTGATCCAACCAGTACAGGTCAAGGATTTACTACCTCTAGTATGACTGTAGAAAAAATTCGAGAATTAATAGATGAAAAATTTGAGCCTGTTGAAAACGACCTTTCATCATTCAAAAAAGATCTTAATAAAATCAAAGAAGACATGAAAATTACAAAAGAAAGTGTAGACACTCTAACTGAATCCTTTGAAGGAACTTTAACTGATATGAAAGCATTTCAAGCAGAAATTTCCAATCCACTTAACTTTATGCGAAAATACTTCGAATCAATAGATCTTAAAAGTTTAGAAGATCCGTCCCGCCCCTTACGACAACAACTAGCAGATTCATCTGTTCCACTTACTGTGCCAATAAAAGAAAAGGAAACTATTATCATTCCTGGAGGAATTCAAGTGCCTAGTCAATCACTGATTTCGGGTGGAGGTAGTGTCACTCCAGAAAGTGGAATTCCTTCTAGTCAAACTTTTTCCAAACCAACAGAAAGCAAAGACACCCAAATTGGAAAAGAAGATAGCTCTAATCCAATGGATTCGGTTATGAAACCACTTTTTAGTGGAAATCTAAGCGTTGGTAAAATGATGTCAATTATCGAATTAGCTGGAGACATGTTAAATGAACAAGGTGACGACTGTATAGATTTACTAATAGAACAGTGTAAGTTGATGGGATTAAAAGCAGAAGATGAAAACACCATTTACAATATTATTGATATGCTAAAGAATTCAGGAATGGATGTAGAAGATTCTCTTATACAACTTTACAAATTCTCACAAATTGTGGGAATAACTGACAAAGAAGCAGATGCACATTACGCAAAACTAATTGCTAATCGAAAAAGGGAGAAAAAATAGGAAAAAGTGATAGGCTATGGCAGCAGGAGTAATGTCAGAGGGAATTCTTATAATTGCTTCAGTTATAGTTGCAACTTTAATTGCTGGAGTAGTAATGTCTCAGGTAGGAGTTTTTGAATCTACCTTCAAGGCAACAACAGAGGGTCAAAAGGATATAATGCTGACAAAAATCAAAATAGTTTATGCCACCGAAACTGGTACTACAACCCAAAACGTTAGCATCTGGGTTAAAAATATTGGAATCAATCCAATATTGAGTGCCAATAACACTGATGTTTATTTTGGTGAAATAAATTCAGTACAAAGAATTCCACATAGGACTCAAGTTGTAGGTAATCCTGACTGTGAAGTCCCAATTTTTCCAGACTGTGAAGATACTTGGAGATTTGACAAACTAGAACCTTCCCCAGTATGGCAAGTTATGGATACATTTAGCATTAACATCACAGATACTGACATCGCACCTGGTGTTACATATCTCGTAAGTGTCATAACACCTAATGGAGTTACTGATGAACACATCTTTACTCTCCCAACATAATTACAGTGTTTTAGGAGCTCAAAAATGGGGCTAAGTATTGCAGTTTCTGGTGCAATAATAATGGCTGCGTTGATGTACGTATTGATTAGTATGCCGGGATTAGTAGATTCAATCTATTCAGTAAATGAAGTTTCTTCTGAAGTTTCAACATTGGAGGGTTCTATTATTCAGACTGACATTACTTTAGATTTTCTTGCTGCAGATTCTACTTCAGATTATGTTAATTTCACAGTAAATAATGTAGGGAAAGAAAAACTTTGGAACTTTGATGATTTTGATATAATCATTACCTTTGATGATCCCACAATACGCTTAACTGAAAAGCTATCGTATGAAACAACTTGTACAGTTAATGGCGTTCCATCTGCTGCTGGAAATTGGTGTATACAAGTAATTTCTAATGACATCTTGGATCCTGGCATTCTAAATAGTGGTGAAAGTATGGATGTTAGAACTCAACTCAGCACGTCATTGGATCCTGGAATTGCAATTGCATTAGTTGTAACTGATAATGGAGTGGTTGCAACCTCTTCCAAGTCAGTTACCTAAAATGGTCTAAAACCAATTCATTTCAGACATTCGTTCAAAATAGGCAAACACCACCTTATATCGATTTTTCAGTGTGATCTAGTATTGGACTCTGTATTAGATCTAGGCAGTATTGTGCCTGAACTATTTCAGGAGGTATTGTAGCATATGACTGAAATTTTTCAAACAGGAAACGAAGAAGTTGATAGACAATTTGGGGGCGGCATACCATTTCCCTCACTAATGTTAATGGAAGGAGGACATGGAGTTGGAAAAAGTGCAATGGTTGCACTCTTCATGAAAGGGTTACTTGATGAAGGAAAAAAAGTTCTTTGTATTACAGAAAATACTGTTAAAGAATACATCGAAAATATGAAAGCAATTACTTTCAACTTTTCACATGCCTTCTTACAAAATAGACTTACTATAATGCCACTTCATGTTTACGGAATAAGGTGGTCAAAAGAACAATCAGCTTACTTACTACCAGTTATTGGTAAATACATAAGCAACAGCTTTAAGGAAACTAATGCTGTTGTAATTGACTCTTTATCATTATTAACAGTATTTTCTGATGAAACCAAAATCTTAGACTTTTTTACACAATGTAAATACCTAGTTGCAAATGGTATGGGAGTCATAATAACAATTCATCCAAATGATATTCCTGCAAACATTGCTCAAAGGGTTACAGGAAGTGTAGATGTCTATTTGAAGCTAGATTCTACAAATGTTGGAGGTAGAGATGTAAAAACAATGAAAATTGTAAAACTAATTGGTTCAGAAACCAATCCAGAATCAGGATTTGCATTTGAGGTCGATCAAACTTTCGGAATAAAGATTGTTCCAATCTCAACTGCAAATGCATAGGGAGGTAAAATAGGCTATGCCTTTTGATTTCTCACAGGTAAAAGATCCAAAATTTGTAGAAGTTCTCAAAAAAGCTCCACATATGTTAAGATACATAGAAACATACCTTGCTCAGGGAAACCCCCTTCCAATTTTCACAGAACAGCTTAGACCAGAACACAAGAAACTCAAAGAACCAAACCTCATTTATCCCGTAACAGAACATTCGTATATTCACATTAATCCACATACTACTTCAGACGATGGTTACATAGAATATGTTATCATTGAACCTGAAATTCCTGAAAGAAAGGTAATGGAGCTAGCAGAAAGAATGTTTGCTGTACAATCTGGTAGTTTAGATCCACCAACAGAAATTACAGAAAGATATAACATGGTAGAAAACTACATAGATACACACATTAAAGTATCCGAAACACCAGTTGATTACAGCAAAATTGGTGATATCTATAAACTAGAAAATTTGCAAGTTACAAAAAAAGATTTTGCGGGGTTCAAATATCATTTTCTCCAACGACGTGCAGGAACAGGAATTTTTGACCCATTTCTTGCAGATCCAAACCTAGAAGACATATCCGTAATTGGAGCTGGTAACATTTACGTAATTCACAAATCGTTTGGTGCATTAAAGTCACCTGTCTTTCTTGGCCACGAAGAAATTGATGAATTAATTATTAGTATGTCTGAACAATTTGGGAAAACAGTATCTCATGCAAAACCAGTAGTTGATGCAAGCCTTCCTGATGGATCTAGAATTAATATTGTATATGGTAAAGACATTAGCAGAAAAGGAACTAATACAACAATAAGAAAATTTGCAAGTACACCACTTTCAATTACTCAGATTTTAACATCAAGGACCTTTGATGCACGTGAAGCAGCATACCTGTGGATGTTGATGAATGAAGGCTTTAGTATATTTATCTGTGGAGAAACTGCATCTGGTAAAACTACTTCTGCTATGGCACTTTCTGCATTTATCCCATCTAACTGGAAAATAGTTACAATTGAAGATACACCAGAGCTTACTTTACCTCACTCTAACTGGATTAATGAAACCACAAGGGATACTGGAAATGAATATTCTAGTGTTACAATGTTTGATTTGTTAAGGGCATCCTTGAGACAAAGACCCAACTATATCATAGTCGGTGAGATTCGAGGTGCTGAAGGAAACATTGCATTTCAAGCCATGCAAACAGGACACCCTGTAATTTCTACGTTCCACGCTGCAAATATGACAGCTCTTGTTCAAAGACTTTCTAATGATCCAATTAATGTTCCAAAGACTCACCTGGAAAATCTTAACCTAGCAGTATTCCAAGGAGCAGTACAAGGACCTGGTGGAAAAAGAGTAAGAAGAATTCTTTCCATAAATGAACTTCTAGGATACAATCCAGAAGCTAACAACATTATGTTCATTCCAGTATTCAACTGGGATCCTGGAACTGACACTGTTAAATTTCGAGGAAAGGGTAGCAGTGCATTATTTGTAAATAAACTTCTAACACTAAGAGGGATGGATAAAAGAGATGAAGGACTTCTTTATGAAGAACTTGATCTTCGTGCTAAGATTCTTGATAAAATGGTAGAAAAGAAAATTTTCAATTTTTACGACGTATTTGATTCTATTTCACATTGTAGAGAAATTGGGCTAGAACCATTTTACAAGGAGCTTGATTCTCTATAATGCAGCTATCTCTAGTGAAGAAGCTTTCATTATCTAACATCAAACAAAGTGATGAAAAGTTTGTTTATTTTATATCGTTTCTTTATACCATTTCTACTGGAGAATCTTTGGCAGTCGATATGGTTAAGGTTGCCTCACAAAGTAGTTATGGAAAATATTCTACAGCATTCAGAGATGCATTTAGACTTGGAGTTGGCTGGGGTTATGGACTAGCGAATTCATTAGAAATGATTGCCATTAAGGTTTCTTCTGATAAAACTGATCAGCTAAAACAGCTTTTAGTAAAATTTGCTCAAGTAGTAAGATTAGGTGATGATTTGAAGATATTTTTCCAAAACGAGCTCAAGTCTACACTTCTTAACTATGCTATTATTTATGAAAGAAAATTAGAAAACGAAAAGTTATTTCTTGAAATGTTTTACACTTTAATGTCTACTACAGTATTCATGATTGCTGCTAACTCAATTATGACAATGTTAACAGGAGCTGCATCGGCAGAATATATTTTACTTCTATCCATTACTGGTGTTGCATTAAGTATGAGCTTATTTGTATTTATTATGTACATCATGTTTCCAAGGGATCCATTAGGTTATAACACAGCTGATGATAATTTAAAATTCAGAATTAAGGTATATTTGAGTATTGGAGCAGGTTCTGTAATTGCAATGGTTTTATTGGTTAGTCAAGTTGTACCATTGACGCTAGTAGTAGGATTTTCTTTGGCTCCACTATTCTATCCTGGTTTGTTAGCAAGGAAAATGGAAAAACAAATTGTTCATATTAATACGTGGTATCCAGAATTAATAAGACACTTTGGAGAGATTTATGCTACTGTAGGATCAATGGGTATGGCACTTGATGCAGTTCTGAGGAGTGATTTTGGATCAATACAAAAAAACGTCATTACATTAAAAAATAGAATCAAAAACAAAGTTGATCAACGTTTAGGTTTTGATCTTTTCTCAAGGGAGAGTGCAAGTGAGATAATAAAAAATGGAAATATGGTAATTTCAATGGCGATAAACAAAGGCGCTGACATGAACCAATCAGGAGATACAGTAGCAACAATTACTTTAAAATTTAATGAGTTACGAGCAAAAAGAGCTCAGGTTGCAAAAACATTTGAGTCAATCATAATTGTTCTTCATATTCTAACAGTTGCAGTTTTTGGTTTGATGAACAAGCTCACGACTATCTTTTTTGAATTAATTGATACAGTAGATGTTTCAAACAATGCCTTTGCTCTTAGTCCTATTGACCCTGCATTTATGGACATGATATTGCCTGTTTTAATCATAATGACTTCGGTGATTAGCGCAATGGCATTAAAAGTATCTCAAGGTGGATTATACAAGACAGTATTTTATCACATTGCCTTGTTAGGAGTATTGGGTTCTGTTACAGCATTTACCATGAATAGCTTACTTGCAGATTATCTTGAAACTAGCATCTTAGACTTTGGTACTACATAGGAAATTAATGAAAAATTGCAAAAAAATCTGCTTAAAATTACTATACCTAAAAAATTTGAATAGTCAGATTTTGATTCTAATCATCATATAACATTTTGAAAAAAATGTTTGTTCACATTACACACATGTAGGGTTATTGGCATCAAACCAAAATTATGACTTGTGAGTATCAAAGGACCATTCTCAGTGAAACTAGGTATAGGAAATAAACTCATGCTAATCAATCTAGTTATTGTAACGGCAGTTATTATAGCAGGTGCTATTACAATTAATCAAAATATTTCAATTCAAAATTCTTTTGGACCTGAAATTGAAGGAACAAGTATAGAACAAGCAGTTCAAACCGAAATTACTACTCAAATAATTCTGATAGTAATTGCTCTTGGCGTACAAGGATATTTGTTCATATATGGTAGATCCATTTCTAAACCAATTATTAACGCAGCAAACATTGCTAAAAAGATAAGTGAAGGAGATCTTACCGTATCTATAGAAAAATCAAAAGCCAAAGATGAAGTTTCAGAATTAACAAACTCCCTTGCTTCAATGGTAACACACCTACGTCAACTGGTCAAAGAAGTAAATTTTACTGCTAATAAAGTAGCTAATAATGCCAGAGAAACAGCTGCATCTTCTGAAGAACTAAACTCAAGTGTAGAAGAAGTTTCATCAACTGTACAACAAATTGCAACAGGTTCTCAATCACAAGCATCTGAACTTGCAGAAGCAAAAACAATAGTTGATAGTGTAATGGATACAAGTTCAAACAGTGATTCTACTGCATCTGATAAAATGTCAAGGATTATTGAACTTACCAATGAATCATCCAGTAAAATAAAAAATCTTGCAGAAAAAAGTGCAAAAATTACTCAAGTAGTTGAAGTAATAAGAAACATTGCGGAAAAAACTAATTTACTTGCTCTTAACGCAGCTATAGAAGCAGCAAGAGCAGGAGAATCTGGTAGAGGTTTTGCTGTAGTAGCTGACGAAGTAAGAAGACTTGCAGAAGGTTCATCAAAATCTTCAGAAGAAATTGATGAACTAATCAAACAAATTCAAGAAGACATTAACAGTACTGTGAGAAGTATAGACGGAAGTACTTACGAAATTGAAGAAGGTCGTGCCGTAGTAGATTCATCTCTTAAAGCATTATCTAAAATTGGTCACAAAGTTCAAGAGGTAGCAGCAGTAGCAGAACAAAATGCATTTGCCACAGATCAAGCTTATGCCGCAGTAGAACATCAAACAGCCGCTACACAAGAAATTTCAATTTCTAGCCAAAAAATGGCTGTCATGGCAGAGGATTTGACAAGACAAATTAGTAAATTTAAAACTCGATCCGAAGATAAAGACTCCTCACATAATACAAATCAAATAGATGAAACAGAAAAAATTAATCAAAATTCAAAATCTAATGGAAACAAAACAAATGATGATTCTGTAAGTGAATTTGAGGATGCCACTAGTTCTTCGAAAATAGAGGAGAAAGAAATTGGAAGTTGAGGCTGTCACATCCGAATCACTACAAGTAATATCATTTACTCTAGAAAACGAATCAAATAAAAAAAAAGAAAATTATGCGGTTCCAATAGAACAAATTAGAGAAATAAGAACCATAGAAAACATCACCAAAATCCCTAAAGCTAAGTCTCATGTTAAGGGTGTCATGAATCTTAGAGGAATGATAATACCTGTAATTGATATAAAAAAAAGACTAGGTTTTGGAACTACAAATGATTTAGATAAGAAACGTCGAATTTTAGTTGCAGATGTTAGAGATTCAATTTATGGATTAATTGTAGATAAAGTAGACCAGGTTTTTCAATTATCAGTAAAAGATGTTGAACCAGTGCCCCCTGATACATTTGAATCACATCACTACATCAAAGGAATTGCAAAAATTGATGGAAAATTAATCGTTCTTTTAGATATAATCGGACTTTTTGAAGATACTGAGCAAGATTCAGAAGAATCACTTATAGATAAATACGAAAATCAAGATTCAGCAAATAACAAAACGACAACTAAAGAAAAAACAACTAAAAATAATGATTTAGAAAAAAAAGTAACGACAGAAGACGATATTCCTGAAGAGCTTAAGGAAGTTTTCAAAGAGGACGAAATAGGAATTTTCCCTCAAAAAAATTCGGAGTAAAATTTCAAATCATGATTTTCAGGTTATACATTTTCATGAATTTAACAAAAATTTTGGTGGTCTAAATTGATGACAAAATCTATTGAAGATGAAATCGATGTATGGATAGTTAATGATTCTAAATACATGACTCAGCTACTAAGTGATCTTGTCTCAAATAGTGAAATCCAAGTTACTAATACCGCAAGGAATGGTGCCGAGGCACTTAGAAAATTAGATCTAAAAAAACCTGATGTAATTTTACTTGATTTGGAAATGCCTACAATGGACGGACTAACTTTCATAGAAGAAGTTGTAAAACAAGATAAGCTCGTTCCCATCATTGTTGTAAGTAGCTTCACTCAAGAAGGTGCAAAAATTGTTCTTGATGCTTTAGAAAATGGTGCTTTGGACTTTGTACCTGTTTCACAAACCAATCCTGATAAACTAAATGAACTTAAAGAAATCTTAATTTCAAAAATTAAAGTCGCAGCTAATTCAGATCCTCGACAACTGATAGTTAAAAGAATTGAAAAATTAAAACCAAAAATAAAAATTCCTTCTGCACCACAGGCAGCTTCAAGATTAATTGTGATTGGATCTTCCACAGGAGGTCCTAACGTAGTGCAATCAATTCTATCTTCACTTCCATCTGATATTCCTGCAGGAATTTTAGTTGTCCAACACATGCCTAAGGAATTTACAGGCCCCTTTGCTCTTCGATTGGATGAAAACTGTGATCTAAATGTCAAAGAAGCTGAAAATGGTGATGTGATCAAAGATGGAATGGTACTAGTTGCTCAAGGTGGTTCACATATGATTGTAGAATCTAATATGAGAATTAAAATCGTTCAAGGTCCTAAAAGATTTGGAGTTAGACCTGCCGTTAACATGACGATGGTTTCAGCTTCTGAAGTTTGTGGATCTAACACTATCGGAGTCTTACTAACAGGAATGGGCCATGATGGTGCATTCGGAATGAAATCAGTAAAAAAAAGGGGAGGAAGAACAATTGCACAAGATAGTGCTTCTTCTGTAATCTATGGAATGCCAAAGGCAGCAGTGGACTTACATGTAGTAGACAAATCACTTCCAACTGAAAAAATTCCAAAAGCAATTTTAGAGGAGATTGAAAAACTTGTCAGAAAATAATTATCGTGAATTGTATGTTACGGAAGCTTTAGAACATGTAGATATTATCAATCAAACTTTGCTAAAACTAGAAGAAAATCCAGATAAACGTGAACATCTAGATCAAATTTTTCGTTCTGCACATACTGTAAAGGGGATGTCAGCTACAATGGGTTATGATCAAACTAAAGAATTATGTAAGAACCTAGAAAATATTTTTGATAAAATTCGCAAAAAAGAAACAAAACTTTCTTCAAATCTTGCAAGCGCTCTTTTCAAATGTATTGACATTCTTCAACAGATGATTAATGATGAAAAAAAGACAGTGAATTTAAAACCATATTTTAACATGCTAGAAAATCCAGACAAATTAGTACAACTAGATAATTCAGAATCAATGTCACCGACCCAATTACCAACAATTCGAGTAAAAATGTCAGACCTTGATTCACTTGTTAATCTAGTAGGTGAGCTCACAATTTCTAAAATGAAATTAGACAAAATTGTTAGTGAAGATGGTACAGGGAAATCTAAACATGCTTTAATGGAATTAGGCAGCATGATAACCGATTTACAATATCAATCAATGAAAATTAGATTAGTGCCAATAGATACAATTTTTAAAAGATTTACCAGAGTAGTACGTGATACCGCTACTTCACTAGGAAAAAAAGTTGAACTGCACATGGATGGTTCTAAGATTGAACTTGATAGAACTGTTTTAGATGCCATAACAGAACCCCTCCTTCATATTTTAAGAAACAGTGTAGATCATGGAATAGAAAATCCTTCAGAAAGAAAAACATCTGGTAAACAAGAAAAAGGGAATATTTGGATATCTGCTTATCATGCAGGAGAACAAATTACTATCGAAATTAAAGATGATGGTAAAGGGATAGATGTAGAAAAAGTCAAAGCTAAAGCAATAGAAAATGGAATTATCTCAAAAGATGAGGCTATCGAATTATCAGAAGATAAAACACTTGATTTGTTGAGTATTCCAGGTCTATCAACTGCAAAGGAAGTAACTGACATTTCTGGTCGTGGTGTTGGCATGGATGTTGTAATAAACCGTGTTAAAGATGTTGGTGGTGATGTATTGATCACTACTAAAAAAGGCGAGGGAACTACAATGATTCTTACCATTCCTTTGAGTGTATCAATAATAGGAGGACTTTTAGTAAACGTATCAAATGAAAAATACGTTCTTCCGTTATCAAGCATAATTACTACACTAAAAATTGCTAGTAACCAAATAAAGAGTGTACATGGACTAGACGTAATAGAATTTCAAGATAAAATAGTTCCTCTTGTTAGAGTAGCAGAAATTCTTGAAATAGGAAATAAAACTTATAATAAAAATCAAAATGAAACAACTATTGTTATTGTTGAAAAGGGAGGCAAACAGCATGGATTAATTGTAGATTCATTAGAACATAAGCAAGAAATTGTTATTAAGAAATTAAATAGTTCAGCAGATTCAACAGATACTTTCACAAATGCTACAATTTTGCCAGATGGAAGAGTAGCTCTAATTTTAGATCCTGGTCTCATAGTTAGGAGGTAAAGAAAGTGGAAAAATTATCAAACCTTAATCGTCAAGAAATTGAAAAACTCACCAGAATTATTAATCAATATGTCGCCTCCCAAACATCATCAGCTCTATCAAAATTGCTTTCAGAGCAAGTGAAATATAATGTGATGATCTTAGATAAGGAATTTTTTAATCTTAATAACATAAAACTTGCTCCTGACGAAATTAAAATGTGTGCTGTTAAACTTAGTGGAAAAGGTGATACACATATTGAGATTTGTTACGCCATTAAAATAAAATATGCAAAGATGATTGCTGCCAAACTCTTAGGTAAAGAAAAATTAGAAGAAATCGATGAAATGGGATCATCTGCAATACAAGAAGTTGCAAACATTCTGACAGGGTCTTTCTTTAATGCAATGTCTTCTGGAACAGGATTTAGAGTTGTATTATCAGTACCAGATTATTCACAAGGGGATCTTGTATCAATAGTAAATGATTCAGCAAGAAACGTAATGACTATGAGTTTTTCACCAATAATTGCTGATGCAGAGCTAGTTGGTCAAAAAAGTGGTATTAGAATTCATATGTTAATAATGCAAAATGCAGATAATGCAAGAAAACTTTTAGTTAATAATATTGAAAAAAATAAACCAACTGAATTTGATTCACTAAATGATGAGTTAAAGTCAAACAATAAAACTATAGGATCTGAAAATTCCGAACTTGATTCTCTAGTGGATGAATTTTTACAACAGGAGAATGAGACAAAACAATGACTTTAGAAATTTCGATATCTGTTAACGAAATGGAGCAGATTAAAGAAAAAATATTTGAAAAAATGGGACTTGACTTGTCCTACTACAAGTCTACATTTCTTGAAAGAAGAATTAATGTTAGAATGAAGCTTTTGAATGTCTCCTCTGGTTCAGAATATGCTGAGTTACTAAACTATGAACCAGATGAGATTACTTCTTTATATGATTCTCTTTCAATTAATGTAACTAAATTTTATCGAGACAAATATGTCTGGAAAATTTTTGAAAGTAAAGTAATTCCAAAGCTTTTAGAGCTCAAAAAACCGTCAGATACCCTACGTATTTGGAGCTCAGGTTGTGCTTCTGGGGAGGAGCCATACAGTCTAGCTATAATGTTTAGTGAAGCATTACTAAGCACTAATTGTAAATTTAGAATTTTAGCTAATGATATCAATACCAAAGCAATACAGAAAGCTCAAAAAGGAATTTACTCACATGAAATCTTAAAAAATTTAGAACCACATTTAATTACAAAGTATTTTGAAAAATTAAGAAACGATCAATTTCAAATAGATCAGAAAATAAAAGATTTAGTAACTTTCAATGTTGGAGATTTAATAACATTTCCAACAAGTTATCTTGATGTTGTTTTTTGTAGAAATCTTCTAATTTATTACACAAAGGATGCTCAAGATCTCATTTTCAAGAAATTCTTTAAAGTTCTCAAAGAAAGTAGGTTTCTAGTTCTGGGAATGGATGAGAGCCTGTTGAGTAATCCTATAGCCAGATCATTTACTCCAATTTATCCAAGAGAAAAAATTTACCATAAAACCAGGAGTTAGGCTAAACCCAAGTACAAAAAAATGAATTTAAAAATTTTTAAAAAATATCTGAGAATGATTTTTGGGAAATGTGTGTTCAGAGCGAACAGACTCAGGATTATTACTTTATCACAAGAAACAAAATTTAAGGAAATTAATGTGATCTAAAATGGCCTTTGGAGTTGCTAAGAAAATTTTAATTGTTGATGATGCCTCTTTTATGAGAACTGTCCTAAAAGATATTATCAAATCAAATGGCCTTGCATCAGAAGTATATGAGGCAGCCGATGGGGTAGAGGGAGTAAAAGCATATCAAAAAATTCAACCGGATCTTGTAACTATGGATGTCAATATGCCTCGAGCTGATGGAATACAAGCACTTCGTGCAATTTTAAAAATAGATCCAAAAGCTAAAGTGATAATGGTTACAGCAATAGAAGAAAAACATGTCGTGCAAGATGCAATGAGGCTAGGTGCAAGAGATTATGTAGTAAAACCATTTGATCGTTCCAATGTACCTCTTGTAATTAACAAAGTAATTCGACAAAAATAAAAATTAATTTTTTCGTATAGTTATCATTCCAATTCGGATATGAATTTGTAATAATTTTCCATATTGGATCTTAGTTAAGCAAAAATTTTCCCTAGTTCTTATGGACTAATTCGTTCATATAGAATTTGGGCTATAATGGAGGGGCAACCTTACCTAGAATATAGAAACGGTTCATTCTACCAATCTACTGGTAAGTTTCCACATTATTCCCATAATTTAGTTTGGGGGATTAATTTTTGAAAAAAACTGAGAAAACCATTCTTTGTTCAGTGATTATTGGAATATTTTTTGTAGCACTAGGATCATATCTTGTTACAACTAATGTGTTTGGTGAAGGCCTCGAGTTAGAAACAGGTAACGGACCAAGAGGTCTTGGTATTAACTCATTTACAAATAAAATCTATGTAGCTAATTATCTTTCTGACTCAGTTTCAGTAATTAATGGTGATACTAATAGCATCGAAGCTACAATAACACTAGAAGACGGTGGAGTTTTTTATCTCACAAGTGGAGCAGCTGGTGTTGCAGTAAATCCATATTACAATCTAATATACGTAACACAAAGATTTCTTGATTCAGTTTCTGTAATAGATGGAACCACAAATACTGTAATTGACAACATTCCTGTAGAAAGTGGTCCATGGGCAATTACGGTAAATCCTAATTCAAATAAGGTATACACTACAAATCTTTTTTCTAATTCTGTTTCTGTAATTGATGCTTATACAAACAGTGTAGTCACAAACATTCCTGTTGGTAGTGGACCCTGGGGAATTACTAGTAATTCGTTTTCTGGAATGGTTTACGTTGCAAACAGTTTATCAAATTCAGTTTCTGTAATTGATGGCTTAACTGATTCTTTAGTTACTACAATCCCTGTAGAAGGTAGTCCCTGGGGAATTGATGTTAATCCACTTTCAAACAAAGTTTACGTGGCAGGATATGATTCTGATTTATTAACAGTAATTGATGGAACAACTAATCAAATTGAAAGAACTATTCAAATCGGTTCAGGTTCTTGGGGAGTTTCAGTAAGTCCATTAACAAATACAATATATGTTGCAAATGAAAAATCGTCAACAATTATTGTAGTAGATGGGTCTACAAATACAGTTGTTGATAACATTCCAGTCAATGTACCTCCTAAGGCATTAGCAGTACATCCTTTTACAAATCAAGTTTACTTTACTAATTTACTATCTAGTTCTGTTTCTATAGTTAGTGGGTCACCAGTAAATATTGATGCTGATTTTGTACTACAATTTTTAGAGCAAATCAATTCTCAATATGAAATAAATCCTGAATTATTATACACTATTTTAGAATATGTTGTTCTAAAATATGATGCTGATGAGGAAACACTAACTACTATTGTTGAAAATATAGTAAATAGTTTTGATTCAATAGATTCTGAAAAAATCTCAAGTATATTTCAAAGCCAGGACTTTTCTTATGAACTGAATCCAGAAGTCATGTCTGAAATATTTGAAAATATTGATTCAGATTTCGAGTTAGATATTCAAAGAATTAGTGGAATTCTTGATAACATGGAACAAAACGAAAACATAGATCCACAATCAATGTTCTCAATACTTGAATCATTACTCTTAAGTTTTGACGAAATTGATCCTCTAACCCTATCATTAATTTTAGAACAGATTGATTTGAATAATCAAATTGATTCTCAAACTATTGAATACCTATTACAAAATACCGAGTTGGATGCTTCGGTAGATTCAGGTACTTTAGTTTCGGCTTTAGATGGTTTTGTTTATGAAAATGATGAGTTTATTGGAGTAGAAATTGATATTGAAGAGCTTGCAACTGCTTTGTTTAGTGTTTATGAAGATTCAATTTTTGGACAAGAATTAGGTTCAGAAGAAGTTCCTGGATGGACAAAAACCATTGCAGTACATTATTCAGATGGTAAAATCAAATCCTCAGACATAGAGTCTGCCACAATCGACTGTGACATTAATTCATTTCAAGAAAAATTAAATTTTAACAATTTAGATAACATGTTTGACCTTTGGGCATCATTCCTTCCAATATGTACTATGGTACAGGCACCCTAAGTCCAAAAAATATTGAATTTGTAATTATTTTACTAATCATAATGTGACAAGTTTAACTGTGTCCATTTTTTTATTTGTTTGAAAATCATGTGTGATTGTAGAAACCTTTTCAGCTTCTCCATTGATTACAAATAGCTCCATACATTTGTCGCCCTCTATTTTACTGTGTAGATGTGTCGTGATGAGATCTTCAAAATTATGCTTAATGTCTGAAACAATGTGATCAAATTCATTATTATGTACTACCAAAAGTATTGCATGTACAATTCCTGAAAGTTCAATTTTTTGCTTCTCTTCGGAAACAAAGTTCCTAATTCCCGCTCTAATCGCTTCAGAACGACCAGAAAACCCCATGGTTTTTTTCAGCATGTCAAGTTCAGCAAGAATTTCATCATTTAATGAAATTGAGACAATCGGCATAGCCATATTATTATTAATTATTTTATAAATTTAGGGGTAAAATTATTAACTTTTTGTAAATTTATTAATAATATTCGCTTACTTTACTTGTGATTAGTCATACAACTACTGCCATAATTGCAATTGTCGTAATTATTCCATTATCATCAATTGCGGTTTGGAATACAGCACAATCAATTGAACTTATTGAGGAACCTTTGGCAGATAAAAAAATCATTGCGTTGGCATCGTTTTATCCACTTTATGAATTCACAAACGAAGTCGGTGGAGACAATGTAGATGCATTCTTGTTAGTTCCATTTGGAGTAGAACCACATGATTGGGAACCGACAATACAAGATCTTCAAAGAATACAACGGGCAGATCTCATTTTAATTAATGGACTAGGATTTGAAAATTGGATACAAGATGTTACCTCAATTAATCCTGATGTCATTATTGTAGATACAAGCAATAACATTTCAATAATTGGAGAAAGCAGATACGATTCAGAAAAAGGACATAGTTTGTATGGTAAATCCTTTGGCGATCCTCACATTTGGCTTAATCCCATTATGGCAAAAATACAAGTTGAAAATATTGCCCAGTCTTTAATACAAATTGATCCTGAAAATCAAAAACTCTATTCACAAAATGCTGATTCATATATTAAAAAACTTGATTTACTTGATAATAAAATCAAGAGAGAATTAGCAGATTGCAAAAAAGATTTCATTTCATTTCATAATTCTTTTTCATATTTTTCAAATCAATATGGTCTAAATCAACATACTATTATCAATTCAAATGAACCACATGGAGAACCTAAATCAAAAACACTTGAAAGAGTCATAAATCTTGCAAAAGATTTGGAGCTAAATGTAATTTTCACAGAAGAAGCAGTAGATCCTAGAACATCTCAAGTAATTGCAAATGAAATAGGAGGTAAAGTTATCACATTATCTCCCCTTGAAGTTGTTGATTCACAAAGTACCTATATAGAAAAAATGGAACAAAATCTTTCTAATTTAAAGGAGGCTTTATGTAATTGAATGTTGTAGAAATTAAAAATTTAACAGTAGAATATTCTGGAGTTCGAGCACTTGATAACATAAGCTTTTCAATTAATCAAAATGACTTTCTAGGTATAATTGGACCAAATGGTGCAGGCAAGTCTACACTTTTTGCATGCATGTTAGGAATAATTACAGAATTCAAAGGTGAGATCTATTTTTTTGGTGAGAACGTTCGAAAATCAAAAAAATATCTAAGAGATGTAGGATATGTACCTCAAAAACCTGTTTTTGAGAAGAATTTTCCTGCAACAGTCAAGGAAGTCGTTCGTATGGGCCTAAAAAAGGGCTCTGAGAAAAAAATCGATGAAGCTCTTCAGCAAGTTTGGATTCATGAACTTAGTCACCGTAGAATAGGAGAATTATCTGTGGGTCAACAACAACGAGTTTTTATTGCAAAAGCTCTTGTTGGGGATCCCAAAGTCTTAATCTTAGACGAACCTGTTACTGGAATAGATAAGCAAAGTACTGAAATATTTTACAGTATACTACATGATCTTAACCAAAAACATAACATTACTATCATATGGTCATCTCATGATCTGGATGCAGTAAATAAACTTGCAAATAAAGTTGCGTGTCTTAACAAAACATTATTTTTCCATGGAGTTTCACAAGAATTTTTCAGCAACGAAGAACTCATCAAACAATATTCAGAGTCGTCAATGCAACAACATATGCATCATCACGCACAAACATGACCTTAGAAATTCTCTCTTATGGATTCATGCAAAGAGCAATTGTATCTGGTATAGCAATTGCTTTGTTATGTTCAGTTGTTGGACTGTTTTTAGTACTAAGAAGATACTCTTTGTTTGGTGATGCTATTGCTCATTCTTCATTTGGAGGAATTGCAGCTGGATTATTAATTGGAATTTATCCATTGTGGACTGCCTATATTGTTTCTTTGGCAAGTGCATTAATTATAACAAGAATCAAACAAAAGTTTGAGATTTCAGGTGACGCAGCTGTTGCAGTTTTGTTATCATCTGGTATTGCTTTTGGATTAATTCTGATTAGTCTTTCAGGAGGATTTACAATTGATATTTTCAGTTTTTTGTTTGGTAACATTTTATTGGTAAGTGTTGAAGATACGGTACTAATTTTAGCTCTTACAGGATCTATTCTAATTGTGATCTTGTTGCTATATCGTCAGTTGATTTATTCTACTTTCAATGAAGAACAAGCTAAAGTTAGCGGAATTCCTGTTGAGAAATTAAATTATCTTATAGTATTCATTGCTGGAATTACAGTTGTTACAGCAATTCAGCTTGTTGGTATTTTGTTGATTTCGGCATTATTTGTTATACCTAATGTTACTGCAATCATGTACGGTAGAAGCTTTAAACAAACAGCAATTCTGTCTATGGCTTTTGCGGTATCATCTATTGTTGCAGGAATTTTGATTTCTTATGTATTCGATATAACTCCCTCAGGGACCATAGTGCTTCTTGCAATTGGGATTATGGCTGTAACCATGAGTCTAAAATCTCTAGGTCTAATAGATCATTCACAAATTCGACAAAGTATTCGCCCTCACCAGAGATAATACGCTCGTAAATTATTATTTGGAACTCATTGTTTTTTCTTGATTAGATATTTTTTATTAAACAAGAAAATAGTTTTGTAAGGTGGATCTTGCCTAAAGAACTTGCTTATTATCTCAATGATATTCCCAGAATAGCCCTTGGTATAGTATTCCTATGGTTTGGTGTTGATAAGTTCATAATCCATGAATTTTATCTATCATGGTTTTCGGCAACGGAAAGAGTTACAGCTATTATTCCATTTGATGATCTTAGTGTTGCAATTTACAGTATAGGCATTATCGAACTAATCTTTGCTGGCTTACTATTTTCTGGAGTTGGAATCAGGAAGGTTGCCATTGGTGTTATTGTATTTTTGATTCTTATTTTAT
>JADNRU010000024.1 GCA_016276965.1 Nitrosopumilales archaeon
GTTCTGTTTTTGTAACTTTGATTTTTACTTTTACAAGATCAGATGGATCAAAAGGATACTTTGGGTTATCCTCAATTGGAATGACTTGAACATCCAAAATCTCAATATCAACTTGATTCAAATCATAATACATTTTTGCACTGGTTTCGTATATCGAAAGGCTACAAAATACAACAAGTGCTAACCAATACCATTTTAGTTTCATAGGCTATATGTAAGGAAAGGACCTAATGTAATTCATTGATTTCACATGGTTTGTTAGTCGTAATTTTTTTGATTGGGATATTTGGCACAATAGAATTAATACCTGAATCTGAAGGTGCAAACCCGAATCTTTACGTATCACAAGAGATAGCACGAGAAAACTTGAGAAAAATCCTAGAGTTTGATTACGAATATGTTTTCAAAGAATCAACTAATTGTAACAGTTATGCTCCAGTAAACTATTCTCATAAAACTTACACCAGATACATTGACTTTTTAAATCCCTCAGCTGAAGTTGCATTTTATAGAAACGAGTATCCATTAACAATTGACCAAACAACTTTTGAAACATCTGAATTTTCATCAGGAGAAAAAACCGTAAACGTTGAAGCTGGAAAATCATTCCAATTAAAATTACTACTTTTTGAAAACAGAGGCCCACAAAACATTGAAAAAATTAATTTGTACACAAACACAAACGAAAATAATTTTACAAAATTGCAAAGTGACACCTACATTACACTAGAAAAAATTATTCCAGATACTGGGGGATCTTCAATTTATGATTACATCTATGGCAGAATTGATGAGGACCGTCACAGATCATACACTTATCCAAACAAGCTAGGGAATTACTTACTAGAGGTAAATGATCCAAACGAATTCTTCTCAGAAATCACTGCAACTCCAAAAAGAGTAAACCACAAAATGCAAGTTGTCTTTGATATTACATTTGCAAAACCGATGGAAAAGTCAAATCTAATAATCACTGCAACTGATGCTGCTAATAACACAATGATTTGTAATGTAATTGATGCTTGGGAGTCAAGTTAATTTATTAGTTGTATAGGCAGGTTTTATCTATGAAGTATCTTCTTTTTTCTATATTTTCAATTGTTTTGCTTTTGAACATGAATGTTGCATTAGCTGATCCAGCCAGCGTCTATGTGTGGAGATTTGGAACATCGTTATGGGAGGGAGATAGGATTAATGTTCTAGTCAAAGTTAGAGGTGAACCGGATAGCCAAGAGCCAGATATTCGTGCAAAAGAAATTCGATATATTCAAGCAGCTGTTCTAAAATTTGCTCACTTTTCCAAGGCAACAAATGTCAAATCAGATACGTGGGAGAATCAATTTACTGCAACTATGACTACCTCACTTGCCGAAGTGTTGGAACGACGAGGCGATGTCATTTCAGTAACTATTCTTGGAACAATATCTGAAAAAATTGAAAAAAAGAATTGTTCTGCCATCTATCCAGGGGCGGATTTGTCTGGATGTAATCTTTTTGCGTTAAGGGCAATGAATATGGATCTTAGATCGGTTAATTTTTCAAATGCCAATCTTAAAGGTGCCTGGCTTCAAGGTTCTGATTTGTCTGGTGCAGACCTGAATCACGCATTTATGCGACATGCAGTAATGAATGGAGCAAATCTAACTAATGCTGATTTGTCGTACATTAAATTATTTAATGGAGAAGTTTTTGATGCGGATTTGACAAACGCAAACCTTTATGGTGCAACTCTTTATCGTGCAGATTTTACCGGTTCCACCATGAAAAACACTAACTTGGGGTTAACAATTCTAACATATGCAAATCTTTCATTTGTAAATTTAGAAGGTGCTAACTTGGATGAATCTGGAACTTGGGGAACAAATCTTAACCATTGTTATAATCACGAAATGTGTAGACGATAACTATTCGTTAACACATTTTTCTGTTGTACTAGTTGGATAAACAATTATGATTTGACTTCGCTCAGAAATTGTTGGAGAATAGATTTCATTTCCAGCAAAATGAGCTTGAACTCTAATCAAATTGTCTGAAGCATCCCAAACTTTGGTTATTGAATAAATTCTATATTTTCCCTTTTTGTCAGTAAAACCACTTGCTATTACTCCATCAGCTGGGCATGACCCATCACTTTTAATCAGAATTTCAGCATTTGTAATTGTATGACCACCTTGTCCAGTTAATTTTCCAGTAAACACTATTGGTTGGTCTCCATTGAAGGTAGGTTTCATTGGGATAAGTGTTAGATTTGTTCCAATACCTTCCTGAGAAAATATAGATTCGGTATTTACAAATAGGATCACAAGAAGGATTGTAAAACCAGCAAGAATGTAATTTTTCATTTGTATCCAAGTGATTAATTAACATATTTAGGTATAACCTGAATGTATACCATGAATCAAGATTTTGTTAAACTAAACAAAAGCATCATTTTAGGCGCTATTGTTGCAGGAATTTTAGCTGCTATTGTTGCTTACATATTTTCTGACCAAGAAGACTATATCCTTACAACATATACTGTAATTGCTGAATACGTAGGATTTTTTGGAATATTTTTTTTGTTATTCTATTTGGATAACAAGGATAAGTACAAGCTTGATTCTGGCAAAAAAGACAAGGCAGGAATAAAAAAAGCCATAATCAAGTTAGTTTCCTCACTTGGAATAAGTGAAGTTTTTTACTTGTTAACTAGGTGGTTTTCAGGATATTATCTTTTGACGATTGGTTTTCAATCAAACGTTGCGACAGTTATTTCAGAAATCATGGCATTTACGGTATTTATAATAGCAATGAATTTTGGAGCAAAGTTCACAAAATTGTACAAACATGAAAGATAATCTACGATTAGGATTGATTAAAAAAAAGAATGAAAAATGGGGATTATTGTTTTAGTGCAGTCCGCCTGTTACGAAGCTCACAGTGAAACCGTCTGGATTCATTGTATGAACTGCTAGTGCGTTGCCACTGAAAGTATTCCAAACTCCCATGTTGTCTTCATCTGGGATGAATGTTAGTGCATAAACATCCTCTCCATCTGCAGTCCAAGTCAGTTGTCCTTGAGATTCTCCCGGAGCTAGTGGTCCGTGAAGGCCAACTAATTGAATTGTTTCAGATGCTGAATAGGCCATTACGCCACCTTGGTATGGAATGTCTCTTGGAGGCAAGATTAGTGCAATTGAATGATCCTCGTGTCCAATTCCTGGATCTGGTATTGATTGTATAGTACCAGCGGTAACAGTACCTCGTGGATATTCACCTGGTGCAATTTCAGTATATACTGCTGAAACAGTTGCAGTAAATGGTTCAGTACTCATTGTGTGTAATGCTAATGCATTACCAGCAAAAAACCATCCTCCAGACCTTAATCCTTCGTCAACTAATACCATTGGATAATTAGTCTCTCCACCATCAGGTGTCCATATTGGCTGTCCATTGGATAGTTCTGGTCCTACCGGAGACATCAACATAACGTATTGAACTGGTTCAGATGCTGAGAAAGACATTCTTCCAATGTATACATTGTCTGATGGAGGCAAAATTATTGCTATTTGATGATCTTCATGACCCATACCTGGATCCACTACTGATGTAAATGTCTGAGATATTGTCTTTTGTTGTGTACTTTGCATCATGCTTCCAGTTTGACTACCAGTTCCGGGTCCAGACATTCCTTCTCTTTCTTCAATTATTTGCATTGATATTTGTTTTTCATATGATCTTTTCAAAGTTCTCTGTTCACCGGTTGACAAACGCTCTCCGTCTTCTACTTTTTGTTTAATTGCTTCAAGTTCAGCCATTCTCATTGCTTCATCAGATCGTTTGGCAAAGTCACCTCTGTCAACGCGTTCTGTGGTTGGTTCTATTCTTTCTCCGTCTACCTTTACTATCTCTGCAATTCCATACTGTGCCCATGTAGCTGCACCGCTTGCAGATGTGCAAGTGTATGCCCGGTTATTGAAGTGATATACAAGAACTTGGCCACTTCTACACACCATGTCGCGGTCTAAATCTCTCCCTGCAGCGGGATCAACATAAGCTTCAACACTTTGAATTAGGAAGTTGGTTGCAAGCCCCATGGTAAATAATGGAAGTATTGCGAGTATTCCGATAATCTTTATTGATTTTGTCATTATCGGATGGATTGCTATCCGTTACTTAAACTAATACATTTTAAGGTATTTATGATGCCAAAAAAATGATTCAAAATTTCACTTTTCATACTATAATATTATGAGATTTGAAGTGTTCAGTATAGTTGCGTATCAGTTGTTTGGAAAAAATTTCAAACAATTTCTTAAGTGGTATTTTTGCTTTGATTACTTATGGGTGTATACATAAAAGCCGATAAGAAAAATCAAATGGAAATGGCATCTTTGAACAATCTACCAAAAAATGCCATAAAATGGGCCACACTCTTCAGAAAAAATGATCCAGAATTTTCATATAGATTAGTGCGTACATAGTATTGGGTAATCTGTATAGATTAACCAGAATTGTATATCATAGTGGTATAGTTCTAAATTGCTAATTTTTCTAATAATTTAGGGGAATTGGAACAGAATTAAATTTTGGATTTAGATTACTCTTAATATAATAAAAAGAAAATGGTTAGGGTTCAAACCCTTTGCTTTTAAAACTCTCATATGACTCCCATGTTACTCCTGGTGGCAATTCTAAGGTACTTGTTGTATGTGCTTTCTTAATTTTTAGTACTATTTCGTCAAAGAGAGGTGTGGCTGGTTCATAGCCTCTGCATGAAAATTCAAATCCATCAACGATCGCGAATTTTGTCTTACCAGAATATGTTTCGTCTGCGTCAAATAATGTGAGGACCTTATAATCTGCTATTTTACATCCCTTGTATTTGAATTCATGTAGAACTTGTTCATTTTGTATGATCCTAACATCTATATCAAAATTGTTTAGTGGATCATTTACAGAGCCAATTCTTCCCTGAGAAGTTTTGTCTGATAGTTTATACAATCCAATTTTGTCAAGGCCAGCCAGTCCAAATAATTTGAATGAAACAGCTTCCCCTTTTTTGAAACCTGAATCTTGTTGAAACACAGAAAATGTTTCTAATGAAAGATTTCCAAAACCTGTAAAATGGAAAACTGCTTGAATTTGCAAATCATTTATTGCACCTTTGGTAGGGTCAAATTCCAATGTCTCTGCAGTAGAACCTTGATAGCTTATTCCAAGAGCTAAGACTGAAACAATTAAGCTAGCTATTATGAGAGTTGAATACTTTTTTGATAAAGTCATTGAATTAATCAAAATTTTCTATACATAAATATTTTCATGAATTCTGGAAAAGGAAAAATACAAATTTCCAGGTAGATTTTTCCCACAGAACAAAATTTTAATCGGATCAGACCATAGGTAGCGGGTCTAGAGGGATTCGAACCCTCGACAGCCGGATTAAGAGTCCGGTGCTCTACCTGGCTGAGCCATAGACCCATCAAAATAGCAAATGCTAGTATCGATATTAACCTTGATTAGAAAATAATTGATTCTAGTTTGGAAGTTTTGTTTCGATTTGGTTGTACTTTTCAAGAATTGCTGTAAGTACAGTAGAAACTGGAACGTTGTTCATTTTTTTCTTTTCAGCAAGTAGTTTTTGATATGCATCTAGTGTAATGTACACTGGAATGGAGCCATTTCCTTCTAGTAATCCACGTACTTTGTATAGTGCAGATTCCATTCCTCGTTTAGCGGACTTTTCAAACTTTGCTTTGTTCATAATTGCTCCCAATGGACCAAACGGCATTTCATAATCAACTGTCATTGTAACACGAGTTAGATTTTCACCTAATGATTTGAATTGGTTTGAGATTTCCCATCTCTTAAATGGTCCTTCAATCATTTTAGCTGCAATCTTTTCTTCTCTGTCAAATTCTGTTGTTTCACAATCCCACTCTAATCTTTTTCCGTTAAAGTCACCAATAATTCTAAAGGTTGTTCCAACACCCATTCCGGCTTTGATGTCCATTGGAATGACTGTCATGCCAACTCCCTTTTCGGTCATCTGATCAGAGACATGCTCGGGTCTTGCAAAATATGTAAAAACAGTATTAATTGGTGCCTTGATGTCAATTGATTTAGAAAAGACAGTCAACGTTTGGATGTTTTGTCGGTCCGGATTTAAAGCTTTTGTCAAAACTCAAAAAGAAATTCTCCTTACATTATATTATCAAAATGAGAATATAATGAAATTGAGAAATTTCAAATCAAATTTCCTTTTTATTTTCTTTATATTATTCTCAGTGCCATTGATTGAGGCAAGTGCTCATTCACTTTTCAATTCTGCTGAATCCACAATAGGTGATTATAGAGTTCAGATCGCAACACTTCCAGAAATTCCTGAAACTGGAGAACCCATGCAGATTCTTTTTAGAGTAAATGATCTAGACCTAAATGAAGTAGATAGATTCACCATGGGAATTCGTATTTTCTATATGGACGAGCAAATAGATACCATTCCTCCTCGTTCTCATCAAGGGGGACACTGGGAATTAGATTACGTTCTTGAAAATTCTGGTATTCATATTTTCAGAGTTGATCTTCATGACGCAAAAGACGATGGCGGGATTATTACATATACGTTCAACATTAGCACACAGAACCCCTTTGGATACTTTTTTATTTTTTCAATTGCTGCAGGTACAATTGGACTCTCAGTAATAATTGCTTACATTTACATTCCAAAACTGATACGAGCTAGAACTAAATCTTAGCTTGAATTGTAGTCTTTCCTAACCTAAAGGCAAACAGTGTTGTTAGTAGAACCATTGCAAAAAGAAGGATTCCAATTCCTAGATGGATAGAAACTAACAATGCATGGAGTTTTAGATCAATTACTATTGCCCCCAAGGTAATTTGTGTAACAACAAAAATTGCAGCCAAGGTACCTGTTAGTTTTATTTTTCTTTCAGCGTTTTTTGCAAGCCAACATCCAACAGCTGTTGCAATGATTAAGGCGCCAGTTGTTGCAGCTATTAGTCTGTGTGACCATTCAATGAAATATTTCTCACTTGGAAAGAGACCACTTGGACATAGAGGCCAGTCAGGACATGTAAGTCCTAGTCCTGCTGCAGAGATATACCCCCCAATGAACATCAATGAGTAAAGAACGATTAACGATGTTAGTGCCAAATATTTGAGAATCAATATTTATCGAGAATTTCTATCCCACTATAACGTTACCTGTCATCCATGGGTGTACCATGCAATAGTAATCGTATTCTCCTGCCTCAAAAAATGTGTGCTCAAAAGTTGTTCCGGCCATAAACAAACTACTATCAAATACACCATCAGGTCCTTCACTTGGGATTCCGCTTGTAACTGTGTGAGCTGCAGAATCATCGTTTGACCATGTTATAGTTTCTCCAACACTGATTGTTACTTTTGCTGGAATGAAGCATTCGTTTGTCTCTTCACATCCTGGAGTTGAAGATCCAGCTGGAGCCGAAATTGTTCCGGTAAATGGTGCCATTGCTTCTGGAGTAGGTTCAATTCTTGGGGGGGTAACAGTCACTTCAGGTTCTTCTCTAACAATCATCTCAGGAACATCTTCAAAACCTGGAGCAGGCACTGCTGAACTTGTAGTTGGTTCTGGTTCCATGACTTCAGTTTTTGCAGCTTCTTCAGAAACATCACCTACTAAGATTCTTCCAACCATTCCCTGTTCTCTGTGGCCAGGAACTGTACAGATGTAATAGTAGACGCCATCTTCACCTGGAATAAATTCAGATTGTCCTCCTTCCCCAGGTTTTAGTGGATTATTTGCACTCGCAATTTCGCTTCCTGGTCGTATCCCACTAAATCCTTCTGCTTCCTGAGTTACTCCAAAGGCATGAAATGATTTTCCTACATTTTTGACATCAAAAACAATTCTATCCCCTACTTCTGCTCGAATATCGGGATTATTATCTGGTTCACCAGGTAATGCATTAAAAGCAAGTGTTCTAAAATCTGATGATTCAACAAAGGTTAACGTAACTGGAATGTCTTTTCCTGTTGGAACCACTGGTGCTGCCAATTCACCTCCTTGTAAAACAACAACAGCAGGTGGTGATGAGATCCAATAGTCCCACATGCCAAAGAAAATAGCTCCGCCAACAATACAAATGCCCAGCATGATGCCCATCATCTTTGCAGCCCTTTCTGGACTAGTTCGAAAGATTGGGTGTTCTAGTTCTCCCTTTGGATGTTCTGTTTCACTCATTAAATTCACTCAGTGATGCGGAGTCTTGGCTTGATATGGATAGTAGTATTTTCCTCCAAGTCCAAATGGATCGTCCATATCAGCGTCTTTTCCTTTACCAGAACTGTAAATTAGATTTCCCAAAAATATTACCGAACCTGCAAGAATTAAGAATGCGCCAACACCTGCTAACTGATTCATTGCAATCCATTCAGGAATTGGTGGATAATCGAAAACTCTACGAGGCATACCAAACAATCCTAAAATGTGTTGAGTGAAAAATACCATTACTGCGCCAACAAATGATAAGATAAAGTGCACCTGTCCTAACTTTTCATGGTACATTCTACCTGTAATGTATGGGAACATGTAGTACAGGAAACCAATTGAACCAAATGCAATAGTTCCAAACACAAACAAGTGGAAGTGGCCTACTACCCAGTAAGAGTCATGTGTGATAAAGTCCAATGGCATTGCAGTGTTTACCACTCCCCCAGCACCTGCTGCGAAGAATAATGCAATGCCTCCAGTTGCCCACATCATTGGTGTGGCAAATTTGATTCGACCACCCCACATTGTGGCCAAAAAGTTGAAAACGTGCATGGCAGATGCCGGAACAGCTGCTAGGGTACCGATCATGAAGACTGTTTTTTCTGTAAAGGACATGCCAGTTGCAAACATGTGATGACCCCAAGACGCAAAACTAACTAATGCTAGCATAATAAAGGCAAACATACCAGACCCTTGACTGAAAATGGGCTTTCGTGAAAACCTAGGTATAATCTCATACATCATTCCTATTGCAGGAATGACTAAGACGTATACTTCGGGGTGAAATGTAAACCAGAACAGGTGCGCATATGCTATTGGGTCTCCTCCCATTGCAGGGTTGAAAAATCCCGTAACACCCATTCTATCCATTAATAACATCAGCAAAGCTGCTGCAAAGGTAGGCATTGCAACTATCATAATTATGCTGGAAGAAAGAAATGACCAACCAAGTAACGGCATCTTGCTGAGCGGTAAATCCGGATGCTTACACTTTAGAATTGTAACTATAAAGTTAATTGCTCCAAGAATTGAGGAAACTCCAAGAATTTTCAGACCAAAAATCCACATGTCTGCAGCTGGTGCTGGTGAACTAATCAAAGAATATGGTGGTTGTGCATACCAACCAAAGTCTGCAAATGAGAGCCAAACGAGGGCACCTGCTGGCGGAATCATCCAAAATGCAATTGCGTTGAGCTTTGGATAGGCCATGTCTTTGTAGCGTACAATAATTGGTACAAAGTAGTTGCCAACACCAGATGCAAAAGGAAGAATGAATAGGAAAATCATGGTGGTTCCATGAATCGTAAACATTCTGTTAAACGTCATAGAATCTGCAATAAATTGAACACCAGGATAGAATAGCTCCATTCGAATTGCAATGGCTAACGCACCTCCCATGAAGAGAAATGCCAGCGATGTGATCATGTAAAGTAGACCAATATCAGTATGATGTGTGGAGAACATTATGTACCAAATGGGTCGCGGTTTTGCAAGTTCTAGTACCATGTCTGAATCTCCTTATTTGATTTGCAATTTTTTATTGTCATCAAATTTTTTTCCATCATGCACCATCCTCAACATAAAGTGTTCCACGCATGTTATAGTGAAGTAATCCACAATATTCCCTACATTGAATTGGATACTCGCCTTCCTCTACCGGAAGAAACCAAACCACATTAATTCTTCCAGGTACTGCATCCATTAGCACGAGATAGTCTGGGATGTTGAAGGAATGAATAACATCTTTTGAGCCTATTTCAAATTTGTATGGAATGCCCTTTTTCACATGTAGTTCACCAATTTCCTTTGTTCCATCTTCGTGTTCAAAGGTCCAGAACCATTGTTGCCCTGTTACTATGATAGTTTTAGCTTCGGCTGGAATGTGTTCTACTAGTCTTTCAACATTCCATGCTTCTGCTCCAACCCAGACAAGTAAAGCTACAACAACACCAATGTAGATCCATTCTGGCCAAGATGAATGTCCGCCCATCTATTTACCAGACTCCTTTTTCTTCATATGATGTGGGTTTTGCTTTTGGATGTGATTCTCTAAATCTCCAAATCAACCAAATCAAAGTCCCTGAAACTACAGCTCCTACAACAAAAGCAACTGTCATCATTCGAAAAAAGAGATTCCAGATTTCCACCCTTCGGTCTAAATATTCGCCGGGTTCTTCAGCAGCAAAAACGTATTGAACTGATGGTAGGATCACTAAAATGGATAACATGAAGTAGAGTCCTATTATCTTCCTCATAGCCGTTGTTCTGTCGTGCCCCTTAATTTCTATATAAGAGTTTTGAAGATTATTGCTGAAAAAGATCGAACCTTTCTGCATCCATTGCATTAATTGCAGACACTGAAAATTTTCCCTCTTCTTCTTTGAAAACTGTCAAGGAGGCATTTTCAATTATCAATTCAAACAAAGAGTTTGGTTTTAAATCCATAACAGTAGAAATCATTGCCTTGATAGGATCCATATGTGTTACCAACAAAACATTTTCATCAACGTGTTCTTTGATTACATGATCAACCATTCCTAAAATTCGCTTTTTGACTTGAGCAAATGTTTCAACACCTTGATGAGCAATTTCTAATTCGCCTTGGTAAAATTTTAAAAAAACATTTCCATGTGATTTAAAGATTTTATCATATTCCATTCCGGTAAACTTTCCCATGTCAAGTTCGTTTAATCTTTCATCGATGTGGAAATCAATAGAATTGTGTTCTGCAACAATTTCAGCAGTAACTTTTGCACGCTCTATGGGACTAGAATAAATTGTAGATAGATGAAATGGCTTGAGAAATTTTGCAATTTTTTTTGCTTGATCAATTCCTGTTTTAGTTAGTGGAACGCCTGGCGTTCTTCCAGCCAATAGGCGTTTAGTATTGTTTATTGCCTGACCGTGACGCAAGAAAACTATGAATCTCAAAGCGTTTTCACATGTCAAATAGAGATAATAATAACATTGCCAGAAACCATTCATTGAAAATAGGCATTATTGGCGGAACTGGCGGTATGGGAAAGGGCTTTGCAATTCGTTGGTGTATTAATCACGATGTGTTGGTTGGCTCTAGAGATTCCGCAAGAGCAGCACAGTCTGCAGAGGAATACACAAAGATTGCAAAAGATGCATACGGAAAAATAAATGGAACTATATCAGGAAATGACAACGCTGCAGTTGCAAAGGAAAGTGACGTGTTGGTTTTATCAATACAGTACGAAAACACCGAGTCTACTTGCTCTCAGATTTTGCCACTAATCAAAGACGATTGCATAGTAATTTCGCCTATTGTTCCCATGACAAAAACGGACAAAGGTTTTGAATTTATACCAATTAAGGAAAACAAACCATTCTCATATCAATTAGTAGAAAAACACATGAAAGATAAAACAAAACTTGTTTCGGCATTTCATGTTATTTCAGAAAAAAAACTTGCCAATCCTTCCCTAAGCTTAGACTCTGACATTTTTGTGTGTGGTGACGATCAAAATTCAGTAAACGTCGTAAATGGACTGATAAATGAAATCAAAGGATTGCGCCCTATTTACCTAGGACCTGGATCATTTTCATATTTTGCTGAAATTTCTACACCCTTGTTGCTTAATGCAATGATTAGAAACAAAATAAAAAATCCTGGAATAAAAATAGTTTAAAATCTTCAAAAACAAAAAAAATTCATGAGTCATGAGTATCACCGTCGTGGTAAAAACTGGTTTACTGCGATGGGTGTTTTGTTTATCATTATGGCATTAATTGTTTTAGTAAGAAATCTTCTTTTCTGGGGCCCAGAATTTGTTCTTGATTTTTTTTTAAGTCCAGAAATAACAAATGAAAAAATATCTATTGGAATGCTTGTATTTGGTGGATTTATGATAGCTATGGGTTTTAGAAAAAAATATGAATAAAGACAAATTTCTTAAAGAACAAAAAATTTTACGCTTAGCTACAATTGATCAAAACGGATTTCCTCATATTGTTCCTGTATGGTACAAGTACACTTCTGGAAAATTCTACATTGGTACCAACACGAGAACAAAAAAAGTCAAAAATTTGAAGAAAAAAAAGAAGGTAAGTTTTTGTGTTGATTCAGGAATTAGATCACCTAACATTTTTGGTGTAATGGGGAATGGTTCTGCCAGATTGATTTTGGATAAGACCAAAGTCTTAACAATTGCAAAAAAAATTCTTTTAGGTTATTTTAAAACACTTGAAAACAAATCTGCAGAAGAACTACTCAATGATACAGACTGTATAATTGAGATTATTCCAAAAGCGTATACAGTGTGGAAGTACTAACTTGAAAATTCTTCAATTTTATCTAGTACTGAATCTAAAGTTTGTAAATTAGGTAAGAATACCAGTCTAAAATGACCACTACCATATTGAGTTCCAAATCCCGAACCATGTACGGTCAAAACTCCTTTTTTGTTTAAAAGTTCCATGACATATTCCTTATCAGAATCATACCGGTTATGTTCAATTTTTGGAAATGCGTAGAAAGCTCCTTTTGGATTTGAGCATGAAAGACCAGAAATTGAATTTAATCGTTTTACAACCAAGTCTCTTCGTTTTTTTAGTTCAGAAACATAGTCTATGATATAATCTTGTGGACCATTTAGTGATTCTATTGCAGCATGTTGAACAGGCAAGTTAGAACAAATTCTAACTCTTGCAAGCTTTGGTAGAATCTCTCGAATTTGTTCTAATTTTGAAGAGTTGTTAAATCCAATGTAACCAATTCTCCAACCAGTCATCAAATGAACCTTTGAGAAACCATTAAGCAAGATTACGGGAGAATCGCCGGCCACTTTACCAATTCCTACAAATTTTTCATCAAATACAATTTGATCGTAAATTTCATCACAAATTATGTAGAGATTGTTTTCATTTGCAATGTCAACTAATTGTTTCAGAGCTTTTTCGTTGAATACAACTCCGGTTGGATTGTTTGGACTAATTAGACATATTGCAACAGTGTTTGGTGTAATTTTTGATCGAATGTCATCTATGTCAGGTGTAGATTTGTTCATGTCGACTGCAAATTCAACAGGCTTTCCTCCATGCAGTTTTACATATGACGCATAAGGCGGATAATAAGGTCCAGGCAGTAAAACTTCATCGCCTTCTTCTACTATAGAGGATATTACCATGTCCAAACCCTCAGAAATTCCATTTGTAACGAGGATATCTTCACCAGTAACAGAAAGTCCTTTGTTGTGTTCTTTTCTTGCAATTGCTTCTTTTAATTCGGGTAATCCTTCTGAAGGTGCGTAATAGTTTTCACCACTTTGAATCGCTTTAATGAATGCATTTTTTACGTTTTCAGGTGGTTGAAAACCATACTGTACAGGATCACCTATGTTGAGATATTCTATTTTTCTACCTTGATTTTCTAACTTTTTTGCAGCTGATACAACATCGCGTATTGCGTATTCAACACCTGCAACTTTTTTTGATACTTTCAAACGTCTAGTCAAATATTTAGACTGGTTAAATTCTTAATTGTTTGGACCCGTTGCATAGCCTGGATAGTGCGGGTGGCTTCGGACCACCAGGTCAAGGGTTCGAATCCCTTCGGGCCCTTTTATCAAATTTTTTTAATTTTTGAGTTTTTTAAGTTGAGATGAATACCTGCAGTCGTGAAGAAAATTTCATTGTTCAAGATTGGTCTGATTTTAGCCATAGTTGGTATAGCATGGATTGGATTTGTTTTTCTTCAAGCTGAAAAAAATTATGAGATTTTTAGGTTAAAAGATTCCAAATCATTAGTCATTAATATGGATCTGGTGGGAGCCGGAATAGGATTCTATAAAACTATGATGCCGAACTTTGCAGGAGAGGGGTTATTTGTACAAATCCTTGATTCAAATGGAAACATCATTGCAGACAAACAAATTGAGACAAAAATGGCAATAAACTATTTTGATTTTCTTAATAGTGGAACTTATACATTAAAAGCAACAAATCTTTCAGATCATGAAATTATAATAGAAATTGAATTTGGAAATACTAATTCCTCAGAAATTATTTATCCTGGAATTATTTTATTTGTTGGAATTATTTTAATTATAATCTCTGCATTCATGAAATTGAAAAATTATAAAATTGCGCAACCAGACGAAAATATTTCATAGATTGGAAGACACAAGATCGTGCTTCCAACAAGTAAGCTTAGATTAAAACCAATCCAACAAAGAGAGAAAATTAAAGCAAATATGGATACGGTTCTTAATTTTTTGTAACCATCTCCTTTGAGCTCTGTTAAGATTAAGAATCCCCCTAGCGCACTAAGAACCAAACCAAACTCTAGTGGTTGATGGGACCAAGACAGAAGACCGTCTATTCCATACACATCATGTAAAAGTGAATCTACATATCCAGCAGAAATTTGAGTAACAGAACCTATTATGATAATTATGATTCCTCGTTTGAGGTTTCCACTAACAGTTTTTTTTGCTAAAAGAATACCACCTAATATTCCAGAACTTGAAATCATAGCAACTCCAGTATACACAGAAACATGTTGTATTGTCCAAAAGAATTCTGGTTCTCGCATAATATGAGATACTGCATCCCAAATACCGCCAGTCAGTTCTAAAATGGTACCAAAGACTGCAAGTATTGATAGTAAGAGTAGGAACTTGGGAGTTTTGGAAAGTATTGTAGACAATTTTTGGATTATACGCATTTTGGCTGAATCATCTCGGTAGTTAATTAAAATATTTGATGATTTTCAATATTAAGACCTAGAACGTTTTACCATTTGGTTATCAAACAATTAACTATATTAGATGAAACTCTGAGGTTTAGACATGAGTCCTGGCATAGGTTTAATGAAAAGAAGACTTGAAAAGGAAAAAGATGCAGTTGCCCTAGCAATGTCAGGAATTATAAAAAAATACAAAGTTAATACTGATCAAATCAAAACACTTGAAACAAAGTATGATGATGATGCAGGTGATTGGTATGTTGCTTTAGGTTGGAATGACAAAAAAGCAATAATCAAAATGGATTCAGTCCAGGCCACAATAACTGAAATTAAAGAACTTTAATTTAGATTTGATTTTAACTATATTGACATGAGCAAAGCAATCGTTATTGGTGGTTCAAGAGGAATGGGAAAGGCAATTTCTGATTCATTAAGTTCTATAGGATACGATGTTGTTGCTACCTCAAAAAAAGAACTTGATACTTCGGATTTGCAAAGTGTAAAAAACTTTATTCAGAATCAAAAAGAAACCGATATTTTGGTTTTGAATACAGGTGGGCCCCCAGCAAAAGAATTTCACTCAGTTTCTGAGGAAGATTGGAAACATTATCACAATCAGTTGTTTTTGGGATTTTGTTTGATTTTACAAAAGCTTACAATAAAAGATGGGGGATATATTTTCTTAATTTCATCAAGTGTAATTAAGGAACCAAATCCAAAATTGGTGATTTCAAGTGCATATAGATCTGCCTTTACAAGTGTTTTTAAAATCCTTAGCAAAGATTATGCAGCCAGAAACATCAGCTGCATCAACATTGCCCCTGGACCAATCAACACTGATCGTACTAGAGAATTGATTGAAAATGTACAAGAGTATGAAAAAACTCTCCCAATGAAAAGGTTGGGAGAACCTAAAGAGATAGGAAACTTTGTAAAATCAATTGTAGAAAATGATATCAAGTATCTTTCAGGCGTTGTAATTAATTTTGATGGTGCAAATTCAAATTTCGTTTTCTGAATTTGAATGAAAATTATCTTTTAAATTCTACATTAGGGGCTTCAGGTTGATTTGGAATAACTATTAGTCCGCCTTCATTTAGTTGTTTTAGCAACTGCATTACTTCCTTTTCAACCTGTGTTCTTTTTAATCCCGTTTGTTGGGCAAAAATATCTACGAGTTCTGTAATCTTTCTTTTTCCATTACATGATTTCCAAAAGTCAATAATTGCTTGATTAACTAAAAATCCTTGATCGTGGTCATTTGCTAAAACCATGGAACCGTCATCTTGTTTAACAAGTTTTCCCACTCCCTGTGGCATGGCAATTTCATAGTCAAGTGGTGCAGGAGTACTTTGACCACCCATATTCTTGATTTTTGCTTTTCCTTCCTCAGTCATTTTGTCCATTGACCATGGAGGATCCCAAACAATATTGACTTTGACATTATTTACGCCAGAAACTTTTTTTGCATAACGTGTAACATCTTGCACTAAAGTCTCATGAAGAGGACAGCCTTGTGTAGTCATTGTCATTTTAATATCTACATCGTTACTGTCAGAAACGTCAATTCCATAAATTAATCCCATATCAACAATACTGATAGGAACTTCTGGATCCATGCATTGTTTTAAAGACTCTTTTACTTGTTGTGCAGTTACAGTACTCATATCATCATAAAGAGAGCTAAAAACAATAAAAACTTTCTACTTGTTAGCTGTGAATAATTTTTTGATTGACTCTTCGTAAGGAGGTTTTGCCACTCCTACTTCAGTAATTATACCAGTAATGAGTTCTGGTGGAGTCATATCAAAGGCAGGATTAATTACCTCTATATCTTCAGGAGCAGTTCTTTTACCTCCTATTGTTGTTACTTCACTAGCTTTTCTTTGTTCAATAATTACGTCATCTGGATTACTTTTTAGATCAAATGTAGAAAGTGGAGCTGCAACATAAAATGGAATTCCGTGTTGTTTTGCCATAGAAGCTATTTGATAAGTTCCTATTTTATTAAATAAATGTCCTGTTCGAAGAATTCTATCAGCACCTACTATTACTTTGTTAACTAGTCCATTTGCCATAGTGTAACCGACAGCAGTATCAGGAATCAAATTAACATCAATCCCATCATGTTTTAGCTCAAATGCAGTAAGTCTAGAACCTTGTTGAACTGGTCTTGTTTCTGTTGCAATAACTTTGATTTTTTTACCACTTGCTTTAGTAGCACGAATTACTCCCAAAGCCGTACCATAAGCTACAGTTGCAAGTGCCCCCGCATTACAATGTGTCATAATATTATCATTGTTTTCAAATAATTCAGAACCATGTTTTCCCATAGACATGTTAGTTTGTACATCTTCTTCAGCCATTTGTTTGGCTGTATTAATTACAGATTCTTTTATTTCAGAAACATCATTTCCTTTCCTTGCAACTTTCATTATTTTTTCCAAGCCCCATCCCAAATTCATAGCGGTTGGTCTTGTTTCAAAGAGAATTTTTTTTGCTTTTTCTAAATCGTCAAGCAATTCATCTTTGGTTTTTGCTTTACTTTGTAATGCAGCTAGCGCCAAACCAAAGGCACCGGATACACCAATAGCTGGTGCACCACGTACCACCAAAGTCTTTATGGCATTTGCTACCTCATTGTAATCAGTAAATTCAACATAAACTAGTTCATTGGGTAGTTTAGTTTGGTCGATCATTACGACTTTGTTTTCTTTCCATTCTATAGTTTTTAGACTCAAATGAAACCCATATGATTTACAAGTTTTACTTTTAATATTTCATTATTTTACGATTCTCGGAGTTCTTTTAGGCCATCGGATAATTTGATTTTAGGATAGAATCCAAGTTCTTTTTGTAGTAGATTTATTGAGGTTTGACTATGTAAAATGTCCCCTTTTTTTGGTGATTCATACTTGATGCCCAGATTTTTATCCGAAATTGATAGCATAAGTTCAGCCAGCTCCTTTATGCTTATGAAATTACCCGTAGCAACATTGTAATAATTTCCTTTTTTTCCTTCAATTTTTTCAATGGCACTAAGTATTGAATCTACTACATCAACTATCGAAATGAAATCACGTGTGTTAGAACCATCTCCAAAAATTATTAGAGGTTTATTTTCAGAAATATTTTTCATAAACTTTGTAATTACACCTGCATATTCATCAGTTTGACCCTTACCATATATGTTAAAAAATCGAAGTGAAATACCATTTAGGCCATAGTTTTTTGAAAATTCTTCAAGTAGTTTTTCCATCTCAACTTTACTTTGACCATAGGGAGAGATGGGAGAAATTGGTGAAGATTCAGTTAAGGGAAGTTCTTTTGGTTGTCCATAGACTGCAGCAGAAGAAGCAAGTATTATCTTATTTACTTTTTTTGCAACACAAGCTTTGAGAAGATTTTCTGTTCCACCTACATTTATTGAGTGTGTTAATTCAGGTTTTTTAATTGATTCTTCAACACTAATCTGTGCTGCTAGGTGAATAACAAGATCATAATCATTTAACGCTTTTTCAATATCTTCAAATTTTCTTACATCCCCCTTGACTAGTGATGCACCTTTGTTAAGAAGTGTAGAAACATTTTCTTCTGAACTATTACTAAAATTATCAAAAATCATTACTGTATAATTTTTTTCTAAAAATGATTTTACCAAGGCTGAACCGATAAAACCGGCACCTCCTGTTACAAATATTTTCAATATTTTTTACCTTGCTTTCTTCGTTTACTTAGGATTTTTGCATAATCTAAATTAATTTCTTTAATTAGATTTAGTGTTTTATCTGAAATTAGGTCAAGATTTGGGATAACACAATGGCCACCAATAAAGCCAGGAAACATTTTTGGTCTATTTTTTAAAAATTTTTGGATTTCATCTGCAAAAGCCCACATTTCATCATAATTTACTTTGTGTTTAATTGCAATCATATTACTTAGTTGAGCATAGGTAATCAACCATCCATAGTATGATGTATCAACAAGGATTTTTGCTAATTCAAGAGTTAAAGGATTAGACATTTTTTTTGTTTTTATTCTTGCTTTTTTCATTCTTTTCACAAATTCTCTACTTGCCCATTTTGAGTTTGGAGCTGAATCATAAACTGAATAGAATTTAG
>JADNRU010000025.1 GCA_016276965.1 Nitrosopumilales archaeon
AAACACTGTCCATGGAAGCAACATCTTTAGTAACGTAATCATTTCCTTTTAGTTGTAAGGAAATATTGTCAGAAGCCATTTCAAGAGTTCCTTGATCTGTCAAAACGTCTGTACTAATTTGAAAATTTTCTCCTTGTTCTGCACCAATAATATTTTCTTGAGTATCAGAGATTTTTGCTTCTATTGTTCCAAGAACAAATGCATTTGTTTGAGAGTTTGCATTCAAATCATTTTTGACTAGATTGTTTGAAACATATTTTTTGCTTAATTTGCCATTAAAATAAAGTTCCTTTTTTTCTGCATTGGTCAAATTTCTATATTCTTCAAGTGCGTTTTTGTATTCAATTGGCAAGGCATCATAATCATATATGTTTGAAACTTTGTTCAAAAAACCATATTTTACGTTTAATTGTTGAACTTTCCAAATTCTTTCTGCTGTAGGCATTGATGCTAGTTGAATGAACATTTGTTGTGCGGCTTCACGGGTTCCACCATTCTCTGTGATTTCATCACGAGCTTGTCTAGCGAAAATTACTTTATGTTCCAAGTATTCAAAAAGCTCCCAATACATGTCATGGTACATTGCTGGTTTTTTTGCAACGTATTTTGCAAATGCAGCTCTAGGAGTATAGTCAGCGTATTTTTTATTAATTCTGTCAAGCTCTTCTTGTAATCTTACTTCTACTAATTGTCTTTGAAGGTCTATGAATTTTTGATGTTCACTTTTAATTACTTGAGGATTTTGAAGTTGTGCAATTCTTTGTTTTGATATTTCGATATTTTCCAAAATTTTGGCAGCAGTTGGGTCATTTAGTAAATCTTCAGTCAAAACATTCCATTCATAGTCATCTTCAAAATCTGAATCAGTAGATGTTGCCTCTGCAGGAAGAATTGATATCATAACAAAAGCTAGTGCCAACAATAATGTAAAAAAAGTAAATCCATTCTTACTAGTTACGCCCAATATGAAAATATGATGTTCTCAGGTACTAATAGAGGTTTTCTATATAGCTCTCATTTTAAATATCAATTAAATGAAATTGAATATGGTTTCCCATGGGTTTAACACAATTGCCAACTGCACAAATTGAAAAAGAACTAAAAGAAATGCCTGGTTGGGCAATAGTTGATGGAAAACTACGCAAGGAATTTCAATTTGATGATTTTATTCAAGCCTTTGGATTTATGACAAGAGCTGCTTTGCATATTGAAAAAATGAACCATCATCCTGAATGGTTTAATGTCTACAACAAACTTATCGTAGATCTTACTACTCATGATGCGGGTGGAATAACTCAAAACGACATTACACTTGCCAAAACTCTTAATTCTTTACTTTAGAAAGGTCCATATTTTATATACAGAATAAAGGCAGACTTTTCAAATGGCCACTAGTCCTTCCATCTTAGATTCTGATTTTAGATATATTGACAAAAAAGGAAGTTTAATGAGATCAAGAACGGAGCTTTCCATAGCTCAGATGCTAACTTTTCTAAATAAAGAATATGAATACAATCATAAATTTACGTTGAGTAATGGTGAAACCGCTTTTGTTGATTTTAAAACAAATGATGGATTAATTGAGGTAATCGATAGTGAGGAAGATATTACAAAATATAAAAAATTCAAAGAACTGTTACCGGACACAAAAATTATGGCCATAGGCCATCCAAAATTTGCAGCGCAAATAAAAGAGCTTAAAGAAATTGTTTTTTATGAAAAAGAACCTCAAACAGGTTCAATCTTCATTGAGGATCCATCTTTTGCATTCGATTATGCACACATTCTTCCCTTAGTTGAAAAATGTTCTATACTTCATGGCCATACCTCATTAGTAATGGTTGAACTAGTAGGCCAGATGAAAAATAATCTCTTAATTGATTTTGGTGAAGCAAAGAAAATTATTAAAAATGCAATGTCTTTGCTGGATCACAAGTTTTTCATTAACAAAAAATATCTAAAAGAACAGGATGATTTACATTTTAGAATTTCATTTGATGGACCAAAAGGACTCTTTGATCTAAAGCTACCAAAAGATACTACCTATTTACTTGAGGGTGAAGCAACTGTTGAGAATCTTTCGACAGAAATCATTAAAATTCTGGTTCCAAAATTACCGAAAAATATTGAGGCAGTTGGAGTGTACATTTACGAAGGAACCAACAAAGGGGCACACATCATTTCTAAAATAGCGCAATCGTAAAAAATGGAACCAAAGATTCAAGAGAAAGCATGGAACCCACAATTAGAGTTACAAATTTTAAATCAATGGGAACAATCACATCTCTACGATTTTAAACCTCAAGAAAAAAATTTTGTAATCGATACACCTCCTCCATATCCATCAGGCCGTCCTTGGCACATAGGAGCTGCTGCACATTATGCTCAAATTGATATGATTGCACGTACTGCAAGGATGGCCGGTAAAAATGTGTATTTTCCAATTGGTATTGACAGAAACGGATTACCAGTTGAGCTTTACACAGAAAAAAAACACGGAATAAGAATGCGTGAAACCCAAAGAGCAGAATTCCTAAACCTTTGCAAAGATGCACTTGATGATTTAGAAGCTGAAATGATCCAGATAGCCAAAAGTTTAGGGCTTAGTGCGGATTTTGCAAATTACTACAGAACTGATTCAGAAGATTATCGAACACTTACACAGGCCACATTCATTGACCTTTGGAACAAAGGTATGATTTACAAGGCAAACCGGCCAAACAACTACGATTGGGTTTCAGGAACAACAATTGCCGATGCTGAAATCATCTACTTAGATCTTCCCACTAAACTAGTTTACATGAAATTTGTTGTAAAGGATTTGAAAAAAAATATAATCATTGCAAGTACAAGACCAGAATTGCTATGCTCATGTAAAACCATTATTGTAAATCCAGAAGATGAAAGATATGCTGACTTGATTGGAAAGAAGGTTATAGTTCCTATAACCAATCAAGAAGTAGAAATCAAAGTTCATCATTCAGCTCAAAAAGAGTTTGGTTCAGGTGCTTTAATGGTTTGTAGTTATGGTGATCAAAATGATGTAGCATTATTCAGAGAACTAAAGTTAGAAGAAGTGGTAGCAATTGGTTTGGATGGTAAGATGACAAAGGTTGCTGGAAACTTGGAAGGTCTTAAACCAAAACAAGCACGTACTAAAATCATTGAAGAATTGGAAAACAATGAGTTAGTTGAAAAAATTGAAGATGTATCACATAGAACTCCTGTTTCGGAACGAAGTAAGAACCCAATTGAAATTATACCTATGGAAGAATTTTATCTAAAACAAATAGATTCAATTGAAAAAATGAAAACTTTGGGTTCTCAAATAAAATTCTATCCTGATATGCACAAACAAATTCTCATGAATTGGCTTGATTCAATATCAATTGACTGGCCGATTTCAAGAAGAAGATATTATGGAACAGAAATTCCAATATGGTATTGTAAAAAATGTTCAGAACCATTTGTACCAGAGCCTGGAAAATATTACAGACCATGGAAGGATGACTGCCCCATAGAAAAGTGTACAAAATGCGGTTCATCAGAATTTGTAGGAGAGGAAAGAACCTTTGATACATGGATGGATTCAAGTATATCACCACTTTTTGTATCAAAATACAAAAAAGATGAAAGCTTTTTCAAAAAAACGTATCCTGCAACAATTAGACCACAAGCAAAAGATATTGTGAGAACATGGTTATACTATACGCTGTTACGTTGTGAACAACTTACTGGACAAAAGCCTTGGTCTGAGGCATGGATTATGGGATATGGATTAGATGAAAAAGGTTTGAAGATGAGCAAAAGCAAAGGAAATGCTCTTGATCCGCTACCTATCATTCAAAAATCTGGAGCTGACACATTTAGGTTCTGGAGTGCTAGTGAAATAAATCATGGTTATGATTTTAGGTGTTCTGAACAAAAAATTGAAGCAACAAAGAAGTTTCTAAGTAAATTGTGGAATGTCGCTAGATTTCTTTCTAGTTTTCCAGTTTTAGAAAATGGTAATCCAACAGAAACTGACAAGTGGGTATTATCTGAGCTTGAAAAGCTTGTAGTCGAATGTAAAAAAGGCTATGATGAGTATAATTTCTTTATTCCAGCAGTTGCAATACGAGAATTTACATGGAACCTTTTTGCTGCTCACTATATTGAAATGGTAAAGGCAAGAGCTTATGGAATTGATTTTTCTGACGAAGAAAAAAATGGAGCAATTTACACTTTACATAAAATACTATCAACAATTTTGAAGCTGTTGGCACCAATTACACCATTCATTTCGGATTATCTGTGGATGACACTTTACTCAAAAGATAGTATTCACAAAGAGAGTCAAGTTGAACAAGAAGTAGTAGAGGATAGAACGAAATTTACTAAAGAAATTATTGAGTTTAATTCCATGGTATGGAATGAAAAAAAGAAAAAAGAGCTTTCACTAAAGGATTCAATATCAATATCTGTTCCAACAAGTCTTGAATCATTTAAGAAAGATCTTAAAGCAATGCACAATCTATCAAACTAATCTTCAGATAACCATAATTCCATTTGAAATTAAATATTGAATTCCTAAAACAAAATCCGAATCAGAAATGAGGTCTTCAGACCACCATCCTGCGTTATTTTTTATCCATTCCGGAATCTCTTGAGAATTTGAATTACTAGGTTCAGTTGGAGGAATTGACACAATACCCTCAATAATTAAGAACTGTATTCCTAAAACAAAATCTAAATCTTCAATTTTATCTTCAGCCCACCAACCTGCGTTAGATTTTATCCAAGAAGGGATTACGACTTCGGGTTCTATGATAATTTCTTCTAGAATTTCATCCAAAGTTTCAGTTCCAATAATTTCTATCTCTGTATCACCAACAAAAAATGGAATCAATAGTGTTCTAGTATCTTCACCATTGGTGATTTCAACATATTCTGTATCAAAACCACCAACAATTACAAAAAAAATATCATCTAATTCATCAAATTTTGCATCTAAAAGAGCTCTTGGAATGCTAATTTGTAAGATGCCATCTTCTGTAGCATCAATGTATACAATTAATTCAATAAAATCTGAATCAAGATCAATAAAAATAACAGAACCTCCATCTATCTCGTAATCTATTGAATGATCTTCTACAAATATTGTAGCGCCATAGATTGACAAAAAACCATTCAGTAAAACAATAATTGTAAATGTTGCAAAAATTGTATTAATCTTCAATTCAGCAACTCAATTTCTTAATAATTAAAAAGAATTGCTAGCAATTTATCAAATAAACACCAAATGAATTGCTTATTGTAGCATTCTAAGAATTTTTTATCATTTGGAGAAAATATTTGTGTAATGAAACATCAGAGGTTAACTCAGGATGAAATGCCGTTGCTAAAATATTTCCTTGTTTTACTGCAACAATTTTTTCATTAAATTTTGATATTACTTCAACTCCTTTTCCTATTTCTTCAATTGATGGAGCTCTAATGAATACTCCAGAGAAATTTGAAATTTGAATAGGTTCCATTGATATTTCGGCCTCAAATGAATCGTGTTGTCTTCCAAAAGAATTTCTCTCAACTTGAACATCGAGCAAATCTAAAAGTGGTTGTTGTGTTTCACCAACAACACGATCCTTTACTTTTTTTGAAAGTAAGATTAGTCCTGCACAAATACCTAATACTGGCATTCCAGCTTCAATTTTCTTTTTAATTTTTTTTAATGAACCATTAACTAGTGAAAGCTGTCCAATCATTGTGCTTTCTCCCCCTGGGATTATCAAACCATCTAGTTCTGATACCTGATCACGAGTCTTGACATTAGTGACATTACCATTTATACCAAGTTCATGAAGTGCAGCTTTAGTAGATGCTATATTTTCTGCAACATCACCTTGTACTGATAAAACTCCTATGTTTAATTCACTCATGCTGTACTTCCACGTTCTTGCATTCTTAATTCAAGTTCTTTGACATCAAGACCAAGTATTGATTGTCTTTCATCGATCATCTTTTGTGCTTCCTTAACTTTGTCAGGATCCTCCCAGAATGTGGTAGCAAGTACTACCGCGTGTGCTCGTTCTTTTGCATCTCCTGCTTTGAAAATTCCTGAACCTACAAAGATTCCATCACATCCTAGTGACATCAAATATGCTGCATCAGCTGGAGTAGAAATTCCTCCTGCTGCAAAATTTACAACAGGTAATCTACCAATTTCAGCAGTTTCTTTTACAATATCATAAGAAACACGAAATTCTCTTGCCATTTTTACCAAATCTTGATTATCACCTGAGTTGTAAATTGATTTGATAGTTCGTAATTCATCATTTAGTTTCTTAATATGTAGTACAGCTTCTGCAACATTACCTGTTCCAGGTTCTCCCTTTGTTCTTATCATTGCGGCGCCTTCTTCAATTCGTCGTAATGCTTCTGCTAAAGAACGTGCACCATTAATGAAAGGGGTTGTAAAATCCCATTTCCAAATATGATGATTCTCATCTGCAGGAGTTAGAACTTCAGATTCATCAATCATATCAACATCAGTTTCTTCTAAAACACGAGCTTCGTAAACATGTCCAATACGACACTTTGCCATTACAGGAATGGTAATGGTATCCATAATATCTTGAATTATTCTAACACTTGCTGTTCTTGCAACCCCTCCTGCTTTTCTTACATCGGATGGAAGTTTATCTAAAACCATCACTGAAACTGCACCCGCATCTTCTGCAATTTGGGCCTGCTCGACAGTAGTTACATCCATGACAACTCCATTTTTTAGCATGTGAGCAAATCCACGTTTTAGGGTTGAGCTTCCCCTCACAATAGGTTGAGATTCTATTTTTTCTTTGACAACTCCTTTCGCATTAGCTAAATCGCCACAAAGAGGAATCATGCAATATTGTGACTGCTTCGGTATTTATTCTATTAAACAAATGTAGGATAGAGAATTTTCATTAATTTTTTAGATAGGCACGATAAAGATTTTTCTAATAATTTTCTTATAATTTGTCGAGATTTTTTATTTTCTCCATTCTCAACTTATGTTCAATGATACGGTTTTTGATTGAATTTAAGGTTTCAGCAGTTTCTGATACATCGCTAGCAATTTTTGAAATACTTTCTTCTATAATTTGTAATTGAGGACTTTTTTTATCCTTCTTTTCTTTTTCAATTTCTATATCACTAGGGTCAATAACTTTCAAATTTGTATTAGATTCAGCCACGCCTAATTTGGTTTCTGGAGAATATATGAAATCTTGTTTGTAATTTTTTTCATACAGATATTCTAAGGCACTTAATTTCAAGATGAATGCAGGGATATTGATTTTTCCTAAGCATTACAATTCTTTTATTTAGTCGGATAATTATTGGTTTAGTTGTTTAATTATCTGATTTAATTCTAATTCAATCATAGTAATTATTGGAGGTATGAAATTTTCAGTAGCATTTTGTTCAAGCCAATGAATTTGCTTAGTTTTTCCGTTTAAGGTTACCTTAATTGTTGATTTTTTGTATTCCTCAATTCCTTCTTTAACTGGATAAGTATCACTTGGTATCTCCATAAAACCAGTTTCTTTGATAATGGCAGTAAGTTTTTTTAATTTTTCTTCACCAATTTTTGATTTTTTTTCTGGTTGTGGATATCCTTCTACTACTGTGCTATACTTTACCTCACCATCATCTTTTACAGTTAATATCTCAGTGAATAGAGAACCAGTTCTCTCAGTTACACCAAAAGATATCACTTTAAGTTCGTGTGTGGTATATTCAATTGTAATTTTATCTTCTGGAACTACAGCACCAATTGGAATTTCTGGTTGGGTAATCATTGGAACAGCAATTAGTATTGCAAAAATTATTGGAATTATTCCAACTATTAACACTCCAGCCCTAACCATGGTATTCCTTGATAAGTTTCAAAACATGATTATCGCAAATAAATCTTGGTTAAAATAAGTTAAAATTCAAGTCCTTTTTTCTCATAGTTTGTGGGGTCGTAGCCTAGCCTGGTAGGGCGACAGTGTCTACGAATAGTTCACCGCTAAGGGCTCCAGAGGTTAACTAAGCTACTGATGAATAGATGATGTAAGTTTGGAGCTGTAGTGACCCGTAGGTCGCCGGTTCGATTCCGGTCGGCCCCACGTTTTTTGTGTTTTAGTTTTGTGTTATTTTTCTTTTGAACTTAAAACATTGAGTGCAGAACCAGAATAAAACCACTGTATTTGAAAATTGTTATAGGAGTGTTTCAAATTTATCTCATCTTTTGTTCCATCCTCATGTAAAATTTCACATTTAACAGGTTTTCCTGGTTGAAGTTTAGCCAAACCAATAATACTAATTTTATCTATCTCCCTAATCTTTTCGTAATCTTGAGGATCTTCAAAGGTTAGAGCAAGAATACCTTGTTTTTTTAGATTAGTTTCATGAATACGTGCAAAGCTTCTCGTTATTACTGCAACACATCCCAAATAACGAGGAGTCATGGCAGCATGTTCTCTACTACTACCTTCACCATAATTACTATCTCCTATGATTACCCAACGAATTTCCTTTTCTTTATACTGTCTTGCAATCTGGGGAAACGACTCGATTTTGTTTGTAAGAATGTTTTTTCCCTTTCCGACTTGATCTCCATATGCATTTACTGCTCCAAGTAGTAAATTATCACTTAGATTATCCAAGTGTCCACGAAAGCTAAGCCAAGCACCCGCTGGTGAGATGTGATCAGTAGTACATTTTCCTTTTGCTTTAACCATAATTGAAAGATTATCAAAGTCCTTTCCATCCCATTTAGAAAATGGTTCGAGTTTCTGCAATCTTTTGCTATTTTTGTTAATAACTACTTCAACACTTTCAGGATTACTCGATGGAGGTACGAAAATACCTTCTGTTTTTTTAAAACCGTTAGAGGGAACTTCAGGGGCAGGTTTAGGTGGTTCAAGCTTAAACTCAGTTCCATCAGAAGCTACAATTGAATCAGTAAGTGGATTAAAAGAGAGTTGACCACTCAATGCTAATGCAATCACAAGCTCAGGGCTTCCAATGAAATTCATTGTTTCTCTTTTTCCATCGTTTCTTCCTGGAAAATTTCTATTGTATGAAGTTACTATGGTATTTTGTTCTCCTTTTTTGAGCTCTGGCCTGCTCCACTGTCCAATACACGGTCCACATGCATTTGCAAGAACAGTTGCTCCTATAGCTCTAAGTGATTCCATTTGTCCATCTCTCTCTATTGTGGCACAAATTTGTTCTGAACCTGGAGTTACAAGAAGTGGTACTTTTGCTTTAACACCTTTAGCAATTGCTTGTTCAGCTAAGTTTGCTACTCTTGACATGTCTTCATAAGATGAATTTGTGCAGCTTCCAATAAGGGCAACTGAGATTTTGTTAAGATATTGATTCTTTTTTACATCATCAGCTAACTGAGAGATGGGTCTTGCAAGATCTGGTGTGTGCGGACCTACGATATGTGGTTCTAATTTAGAAAGATCTATTTCAATAATTTTATCAAAATATTTTTCTGGGTTTTTATCTACCTCTAGATCTGCAGTAAGTATTTCTTTGTGTTCGTTAGAAAGATCTGCAATTTTTTCCCTTCCCGTTGTTCTCAAATAAGTTTCCATTCTTTTATCATATGGGAATATTGAACAAGTAGCACCAATCTCAGCTCCCATGTTTGTAATTGTTGCTTTACCAGTACAGCTAATTGATTTTGTTCCCGGTCCAAAATATTCTATAACAGAGTTTGTTCCACCAGATACTGTCAGTTCACCTGCCACACGAAGTATGACATCTTTTGGAGCAGTCCAACCGTTGATCTCTCCTGTAAGATGTACACCAATACGTTTTGGATACAATACTTCCCATGGCAAACCTGCCATAGTTTCAGCAGCATCTATTCCTCCAACTCCAATTGCAATCATTCCTAGACCTCCCGCATTTGGAGTATGTGAATCGGTACCAATCATAAGACCTCCAGGAAATGCATAGTTTTCAAGTACTACTTGGTGAATTATACCTGCACCAGGTTTCCAAAAACCTAAACCGTATTTACTAGCTGCAGATTCTAAAAACTTGTAAATTTCACTATTTTCATCAAGTGCAGTCTTTGTATCTGACTCTCCACCCACCTGTGCTCTAATTAGATGATCACAATGAATCGTTGTAGGAAGTGTTGTTTGTTTTAGACCTGCTTGCATAAATTGTAACATAACCATCTGACCTGTAACATCTTGCAATGCAACACGATCTGGTTTAAGATAGACATAGTTGGTTCCCTCATCTAGATTCTTGTTTTCTATCTCAATTAAGTGTCCAGCGAGTATCTTCTCAGTTAGTGTTAATGGTCTACCAACTTTATTTCTAAATTTTTTTACGTTTTCTTCTGTTTTCTTATAGACGCTGGAAACGAGCTCAGTCGTGATATCTATTTCCATACTAATTGAAACTATTGATTAGGATTTAATTTTTCTAAATTACTATGGAATTACTGCTTTTAATTGCCAATTTATTTGATTTTGAGCTAACAATTATAAGCCAAAAACCACTTTTTAACTTGGTTGTCAGGGGAGATAAAATTTGGACTGCAAATTGTTTTGAGTAAGGCGGGTATTCTGTAAAGTTGGTTAACAAAGGATTTCCTAAATTCGGTATGTCACAGGCTGGTGCATTTGTTGCTGCACTGAAAAATTATAACTTGCCTGACTTTATTCTTGTACTAGTTGCAGCTGATGCCAAATCCGATCTATTAGAAAGAGGAAGAATTGATGATAGATTACAGAGCATGAATGACAAAGCATTAGAAATTTTGCATAAAGTATTTGTTGATTGTGAGGAAGATGAACAGGGCAAATTTGCTCAATATAGATTCTTTGCTTATATTTCCAGCATGTATCACAAATGTGAAATTCTAATCAATGAAACCATACCAGGTGCTTCTGGTAAGAATCATAAGATTCTTGTCGCTGTAAAAAGTAATGGAATGTACATTGCCATTGCTTTTAACAAAGCACTTGGAACTCCAGTAAATAAAAAAGAAACAACAAAATTCTATCAAGTGGCCGATGATGTAAAAAAAGGCGATCATGGAACTATGTTAAGTGATGCAGTTTTTGGCTCATCTGTTGGTTTTAAAGGGGAAGCTCTTGTTGAACTTGAAAAACTTAGTAAATCTAGGAATAAGGATCCTGAAAACAAGCTTGAGTTTAAAACTGCAAATTTTGAAAATAGAATTTATTCAGTAACCAAGTGTTAAGATTTAGTCTAAATTAAATCCATTTTATTCCTTGAGTTTTGTAATATTTCATCTTTGCTTTAGAATGTCGTGGACGTACATGGAGTATTGCATTACAACAAGGACATTTTGATCCTGTCCAGTTAAAATAAACATCACAAACACTACATCTCTTTTGATCATTGTGATAACGTAGAAGAGTCTTACCAAGGGATGAACTGAACTTTGTTTTACAGATTCCTCGACAAATAAGCACACATTATCATCACGACTCTAAATTAAAAGAAAGGGTGATTTCACTATAACCGAAGGCTTGACACATCAATAGTCATAAAATATGGTTTATTGTTAGTTTTATCATAATTTTTATCATATTTTTCAAAAGGTAAATTATCATAATAATGACGAGTCCAGATATCATGTACATCTTCAACATATCGTTTGTATCGATTTTGTCTTAGAAATTCATGCGCAATTTCATGCGAAACTACGGTACAATTTTTTTCTGCTAAAAACAAAATGTCATCTTCATTTTTTAGAGGCTGCCAATACGACAAGCCAAAATTTTCTTGATGAAATCCTTCACAGGTACAATCTGTCCATAAAGGACGAAAATGAATTAGGTAGAAATGATATGTTTTTTCTCCTCGCTGTCTATGATCTTTTAACAAATCATGAGTATCAAGTTTCTTAAGTATGATCCTAGGCGTGGTAATCATTTCATCACATTTAATGTCAACTTGTTTAGAAAAATTTTTTTTTATCCAATATTGGTAAAATAGTGCCATTTTTTTTACATATTCAAACTCTTTGTTACGTTTACCGAGATCTTTTTCTTTAATGACGAAAATAAAATGTAGTAGCATATTAAGAAAAAGAAATGGTTAGGTTTGGCCTTCTATACCCATCAACGTCAGAGTTGAACGAATTTTTTCTATTTTTCGAATTTTCCAAGTTATTGTTTCTCGCAATGTTTCAACAGTATCAGATTCGATTTTTGCCAAGATATCATATGCTCCAAAAGTTCCATGCACTTCTTTGACCCCTTCAAGACTCTTTAGTTGTTCGATTATTGCTTCTTCTGAACCGAGTTCACAATTTATTAGAACATAAGCGGTTGCCATGATTTTGATAGGAATATGGTATATATCAATAAACCGATCGCAATGTGAACCCAAATTGTTTTCATTTTCAATTTTAATATTAAAAAAACAAGAATTAAGCGAAACTTAGTTCATGTATTACAAGTTTGTAATTATAAAATTTTGTAAAATGATGCTATAGGTAATTGATTTAAAAAGGAAAAATGTTCCCCGGTTCTGACTCACACAAACTCATAGGTGTAATAGCCATTTTCCTCATTTGGTTCTCAAACCGGGGCTGCCCGATGTTGCACACGTGGGTGAATTAGAAATCATTGTAATCATCACGATCATCGTCATACTAATCCGTCTGTATGCATGCTCTTTTGGGCAGAATATGTTATACTCTAGTCAAATATTAATCCAGTTAATTTTATTTCAAAGCCAAAAACAGGAACTCGAATCTTAAAATTCTCTTGAACTTTAGAATCAATCTTTCCAATTATTCCAAATGTTTTATCGTTTACAATGATTTCAGCAGTACTACCTTTTTCAAAAGTTGGATGAGATGAAGTTTTTGTTTTACATTCTATATTAAATCCTGTTTTTAATGCTGATTGCAAAAATGATTTTAGTTCTGAAAAATTGGAATCATTATGAGCACTAACAGAGGCCAAATGAATTTCTTCATTGATTGGATTTCCTTTTGAAAAAATAGTTCCCATTTCAAATAATTTTTGTGGATATGGTTCATGGATGTTATTTGATAAATTATTAATCAATCCGGGTACAAGAGAATCGCGAAGAATTTTATGTTCTTCACTTTTTGAATCAATGACAGAAATAATATTTGAATGATCACGATTTGTTAAATCGTAAAGTAATTTTTTGCTAGTTAAACTTGAATTAAGAGCTTCCATAAATCCGAGTCCAACCATTATATGACTTAAATTATTGAGAACTTGCAATTCTTTGTTTTTTTCTCCATGTGTTTGAGGTGGAGATAATGTTGGGGTTAGATTTTCAATTCCATAACCTAAAGCAACTTCTTCGACTAAATCCATCTCTCCAAAAATATCAAATCTATATCTTGGAATAGTACAAACAATGTTGGTTTTTTTTGCTATTGCGTCTAATCTACATTTTTTTAATGCACTAATAATTTTTGAAGATGGAAGATTCAGACCCAACATTGTGTTTACTAAATTAGATTTAAGAGAAATTTTTCTTTGTTTGAATTGTGGAGTTGAATTTTTTGCACCTGAAATTTTTACCGTACATAGCTCAAAGCCTGCACTTTGAAGGATTGTAGCTACAATAGATAACATATCTTCAACATCAGTTTTGTCAATTCCAGTAACTTCTACAAAGAGATTTTTTGTTTTTGTTGTAACTGTTGTCAAGGATGAATTGATGATGGGTGGAAATGAAACTGTATTTCCCAAAGAATCAATGATGATTGGGACCTTTGGGAAATTACCCAAAATATTTCCATAGTCTTTCCCAACTTCAGTATTTTTTAGAATTTCAGAAATGGTGTTTTCTTTTGTAGAGTTTAGAGGAATAAATTTGTGATTTCGAGTAGTCGTTGTGTATGTTAAAGGAAAAGAAATTGAATCTAAATCATGAATTCCTATAGATGATTTTTTTCGACGTCTTCCAATGCCAAAATGAAGATCTTCTTGCATTACAATTATTTGCTTTAGTACTTGATCATCGATTTTTCCATTAAGTGCAACAATACATGTGACAAATGGCCTTACCTTACTTACTGATGAATCAACTTTAATTTGGAAATCTCCAATTTTTTTAATTTTTAATTTTGGAATTCCTTTTTTTGTTCCAAGAAGTCCTTGTAGTCCTAAAGCAATTCCTAAATCTGTTGAATAGTCAGGACGATTTGGACTATATTCCACACGAATATTATCATTTTCTTGAGATTCGATATCTAAACCAAGAAATGGTAATGTTTCCATTAATTTTTTTCGATTAGTTTTTCCAACCAGTTTTTGTAGTCTAGGAAGTTCTAGTTCAACTACGGGCATTTAGAAACACTCCTTAACCATTTCAAGTTATTATTGTAAAGTTCACGAACATCATCTAGTTCATATTTTAGCATTGCAATTCTTTCAATTCCTCCACCCCATGCAAGTACAGGTTTTGTTATTCCAAGAGGTTTGGTAACTTCTTGTCTAAAAATTCCCATTCCAAATAGTTCTACCCATTTCTTCAATCTTTCATTGTAAACCATTGATTGTAACGACGGTTCAGTGTAAGGGAAAAAGGTTGGCCAAAATTTTACTTTGTTTAAACCCAACCTTCTGTAAAACTCTCTTTGAATCCCCATCAAGTCTCTTAGAGTTGTGTTTTTCCCAACTACTATTCCTTCTATTTGATTAAATTCAACTAAGTGTTTGTAACTTACTTTTTCATTTCTAAAAACCCTACCTAGCGAAAAAACTCTTGCTTCATCAGGTTTATTCTCAGCTAAATATTTGATAGTAACACAAGTTGTATGAGTTCTTAAAACCATCTTTTGGGCTTCGCTTATACTCCAGAAATATCGCCAACCTTTTTTGTGAACTTTAGAAACTTGTTGAATTTGTTTGGGGGTTGCAATTTTTTTTGAAACAATCCCATCAAGATAAAATGTATCCTGTAATTCTCTTGCTGGGTGGTCTTGAGGGGTAAACAAAGCATCAAAATTCCAGAAACTTGATTGAGTTTGATTTCCTAGAATTTCAGAAAATCCTAAAGTAACGAAAATTTCTCTTATTTCATTAATAGTATCATTTAGAGGATGAGTTTTTGCAACAAAAATTTGTTCAGTATCTGCTTCAACATCAATAGCTCTACCATCAGATTTTTCAAATTGTGATGATTTTTTCTTTACTACAATAACATCCTCTTGAATTTGAATAGTTTCAGAAATAGGCGTTAAGGAAATGTATTTTGATTTATCTGATTCAAAAACTAAATAACCAGGTCGATTTTTCAGTTCTTCTAAGGACTTTTTATTTTTTATATCAGAAATAGGAATTTTTTTTTCACCGATAAATTTTAAGAGTTGTAACAATGGACTTTCATTTTCTGGAGGTTTCGCAGTCAGTGTGATAAATCCATCACCTATACTAATCCATCCATTTCTCCTTGCAATTCCTATTGCAGGATCGAAATCAGATTTGAGTTCGCTTCTTACGGTGCTTATACTTAGAGGTTGATCAAAAGACGTGGGAACACAAGAGTATTCAGGCAAACCATGCTCTTTTGCTACAAGTCCATTTTCACCAAGACTCACAAAAATTTTTTCAGAATCTTTTACTATTGCATAATTTTTTAGTTTAAGCCATTCAACTCCACGTCTACATTGATCCATTCCAAGTTTAGTCCCTTTTTCAATTTGTGTTAAACTAGAATTAGGATTTGCCCTTAAAAATTTGATAATTTTTTTTTCAATTGGATGAAGAACCTGAGACAATATGACAAAGTTCCAAAAAGACTTTTTAAACCTTAACCTAAGTCATTCATAAATGTCAAAAGACGATTTTATAGTTACGCCTTGGCACGTAGAAGGTAAGATTGATTATGATAAACTGATAAAGCGATTTGGGACAGAAAAAATTTCAAACGAACTTTTACAAAGAATTGAAAAAATCGCAGGAGAATCTCATTTTATGCTTAGAAGAGGCATATTTTTTTCCCATAGAGATATGAAAAGGATTTTAGATGATTATGAAAAAGGAAACGACTTTTTTTTGTATACAGGCCGTGGACCTTCAGGCCATACCCATATTGGCCATTTAGTACCATGGGTTTTTGCAAAATGGCTACAAGACAAATTTAAAACAAAAATGTATTTCCAGTTAACTGATGATGAAAAATTCTTCTCAAAACCAAATCTTACATTAGATGAAACAAAAAAATATGCTTATGAAAATGCTCTTGATTTTATTGCATTGGGTTTTAAACCAGAAAACACCAAAATCATCATAGATACAGAAAATATACAAACTCTCTATCCAATTGCGGCAAGAGTAGCAAAAAAAATCAATTTCTCAAATACCAAGGCAGTATTCGGATTTTCAAACGATACTAATATTGGAATGATTTTCTACACATCTCTTCAATCTGCCCCATGTTTCATAGAAAACAAACCAGTTTTAATTCCACTGGGAGTAGATCAGGATCCCCATTTTAGAATTACAAGAGATGTGGCTCCAAAAATTGGAAAACCAAAACCTGCTCTAATCCATAACATAATGATTCCTGCTCTACAAGGTCCTGGAGGAAAAATGTCTGCTTCAGAGGAGAATACCACAATCTATACAACCGACGATGCAGATACCGTGAAAAAAAAGATTAACAAATATGCATTCTCTGGTGGTCAGCCAGATGTTGAAGAACACAGAAAAAAAGGTGGAAATCCTGACATCGATGTTTCGTATCAATATCTAAGAATTTTCTTTGAACCAGATGATAACAAGTTAAAGCAAATTTACGATGATTACAAATCAGGAAAGATGCTAACTGGTGAGCTCAAATTAATTCTCATAGAAAAAATAAATGAGTTTCTAAAAAATCATCAAGAAAAGCGAGAAAAAGCTAGAGATCAAGTAAAGAAGTTTTTATTTGAAAATTCATGAAAAGGAAAATTACTTGCCTTGATAATTACGAGGCTCAGAAGCTAGCTACTATGATCTACATCAAAGATGGTAAAGAGACATTTATTACTAAAATTTTAAACGTCGTTGAAAATGAGATTGTTGTTTTATTAAAGGATAAATCTGCACACAGTATTCTTCTCAAAGATAACTCTCAGGTAGAATCTTTTGCTGATTTTATTCAGTCGGTGATTGAACAAGATCATAAAATTATTGAGACTACTATAATTGGAAATGAAGTTGAAATCATAAAAGAATAACATTACACCAAGGACTTGTCCATCTCAGAGCCCATAATTTCTTGAACCTTAAGAAAATAAAGTCTTGTTGAATATGGCATATTATCTATATTATTATCAATTGTAATCATCAAGTATCTAACAGCCCGTTTTGAAATATCAATATTGAATTTCATTTGAAGAATTGGATCTTGTTTTACTTTAATTTTATCAATGAGCCATGGAGGTGCCATCTCTTTTGTTTCTTTGATTATTTTTTTGTACCAAAATGAAAGATTTTCAGGATAAAGTCCTTCTTTAAGATTTGTTACATCATTTCCAAGTTTGTTTAACATGTGATTAATTATTGGCAAGGATTATAAATTGAGATTTCTAGTTTTATTTAGAATACTCAAAGTTAGACAAGTTAATTGTCAATTCAAGACAAGTTTCCTTCATTATCGATTTCAGAATCTCTTATCCTAGTGGTGGAGATTATGCTTCCATCTTTTGCAAGTACCATAGGTACTACAATAACTTCCACTGGAGGAAGATTTTTCTTTGCTCGCAGCTGGTTTAGAATCTGGCCCATGTTTTTTGTTTCCTCACTTACAACTAAGGCTTCAACACCCTCTTCTAGAACTGCAGGTCCAAAATCATTTTCAAGTTTACTAATTTGATATGAAGAATTTGGAAAGTTTTTTTCTATTGCTGTTGAAAGAGATTCAAATCTTTGATGATAATTATTTGATATTTTTTTTCCCATTTTTTTAACAAGCTCATCGCTTGAAAGACCAATTATCACTTTGGATGAAATGGAAAAGGATTTTCTTAATAGTTCAATGTGACCTTTATGAATAATATCAAAGGTTCCGCCCGTGGCTATCAAATTATATCGAGTCATGATTTCATTTAGTATTATTTGAAAATAAATCTACTAGGTTACTAGTATCAATGCAATTGGACCCTTTGAGGCTAAAGGTACAGCGTTTGGATCCCAAACAAAAGTCTCAACAAAATACAATCCCGTGTTTTGGGGTTTCCACTCTACTGAAGGAATTTTTGTTCCACCTGTTTCGAAGGCACCTTCA